>CAZXWJ010000114.1:0-13079 GCA_964644375.1 uncultured Desulfobacteraceae bacterium
CCTGAGTTCTTCCAATTTACCGATTGAATTCATCCGTGGCATAATCATTCCTTAACATAGCTTTTTAGTACTTCTTCGACCTTGTCCGGTGTCATCCTACTGTGGTGCTTTCCATCGATGACTATATCGGGGCCGAGTGAACAGCAACCGAGGCAACTTCCGCGCTCTAGGCTGAACTTTCCATCCGAATTTGTTTCTCCGGTTCTTATGCCAATCAGTTGTTGAACCTTTTCAAGAATTTTTTGCGCACCAGCGACATGGCATGCCGTGCCCGTGCATACATGAATTTCATGACGTCCTTGAGGAACCAAACTGAAAGTTTTATAAAAGGTCGCTATTTGCATGACGCGATTCAGCGGTACACCTAATTTTTCGCTGACCTTCTCCAATACATCCTTGGGAAGCCAATGGTTTTCATGTTGAATCTCCATCAATGCGTGGATGAGATTCTCGGCCTTCCCTTCATATTTGCTAATAATCTGGTCTATTTTATCCTTATCCATGGCCACTTCCTAATCCTGTTGTCTCTTTCCTAAATACTGAGCCTTTTTCATTCACATGGCTGCAGCAATGAGGTTCTGGCTTTCATCAAACCTGACCAATCCTTGCCTTGCTGAATCATTAAGGTGTCTTGATATTTCAGACGGGCTTATGCCTAAGATCTCAGAGATTTCACGCGTTGACCGGGGTTTTTCTCGAAGGAGCGTCATAATCTGGCTCAGTTCCAGTTTATCTACAATTAACTCTTTAAATAACCTGTCGAACTCATCACTGGTGAAAAAATTATTGTACTCCCCTTCAGATTTAACGGGTACTCGCATCCTCTCCCTTTCCACCAGCTTGATGTAGGGAATCATCCGTGTAACCGCTTCAAGTTTGGACTTTAATGTATTTTTCTCTTCTCCTTCGCCTTTGCCAAGAGGTCCAAAAGCCTTAAGATTCTTAGAAAAATCATTCAGCACTTCGGCGAAACGGCTTCCTTCAGAGGCGGATATCCATTCAAGCCTTAACCTTTCGGGATTCACCCCTATCAATTCGAGTAATTTTCTACATAGGTGCATTCCGCTCAATGCAAGGTAATTTCCTTCTGTAATATAATGGCATTCACCGGGCCAACAACCGCCTATGAACACACCGTCTGCTCCATTTGAAAAGGCTCGGAGTATAAATGCCAAGTCGATTCTGCCCGTGCACATGAGGCGGATAAGCTTAATATCAGTCGTATATTGTTGTCTGGAAACTCCAGCCAGGTCAGCGGCGGAGTATCCTCACCAATTGCATAAAAAACCTAAAATCTTTGGTTTAAACACAAGTCCTGTACCCATTCTTATCTCGCTCCTTAGGCAGCTATCTTTGCTTTGTTCATTGGTTGGATATCTATAAGGGCAGCTTCCCCCTCAAGGGCTGGAAGAAGCGCCGCGTCAATTTGGGAAAAAACCTCATCATCGGTAAAATGCTTTAGTGAAATAGCCCCTGTTGGACACCGTGAGTTACAGAGGCCATCTCCTTTACAAAGGATAGGATTAACCCTGGCTTTTTTTCCTTTTGGTGTATCATGAAACTCTATAGCGCCATATGTACAGACTGAGATACATGCCCCACACGATACACAATCATTCTCATTTACCTCACAAATAGCACCGGAGGCTACGACTGAATCCTTCGTCAGAATCGTTGCAGCCCGACCTGCAGCTCCGTAAGCCTGGCTGATCGTTTCCGTTAAATGCTTGGGATAATGAGCCGTCCCGCAAAGGAAAACGCCATCCGCTCCAAAATCAACAGGCCTTAATTTTACATGAGCTTCCTGGAAGAAACCGTCCGGGTTCAAAGAAACTTTGAATAACCGCGCGACCTCATTTGTTGTTGGTGAAGGAACCACGGCGGCAGCTAGAGTTACCAAATCGGCATTCAGGGCAAGACGCTGCCCTAAAATCGGATCGGGTACGGTAACCCTCAGAACGGGCTTCCCTTCCTCTTGTGCAGCTTCCACCTCGGGTTTACCATCCGGCTCGTAGCGAATGAACTTTACACCTTTATCAGCCGCTTCCCGGTAATAATCCTCTTTAAACCCGTACGTCCTCATATCCCGATAGAGAATAGTGATGTTCATCTCGGGGTTTAGTTTTTTTAGTGCCAAGGCATTTTTTATAGAATGGCTGCAACATACCCGGCTGCAATAATTTCTGTCTTCATTTCTGCAGCCGACACATTGAATCATCACCAGGCTCGAGGCATTAATGACCCCTTCTTCTCTTTTGGCGATTTGCTCTCCCAATTCCACCGAGGTCAACACCCGGTCATCTTCCCCATAAAGGTATTCGGTGGGTTTATATTCTTCAGCCCCGGTAGCGATAACCGTTATGCCGTGCTTAATCTCCCTGGCCATTCTTTCTGTCGTCAATTTGGTCGTGAAATTACCCACATAACCGGAAACATCTGTGATGGCCGCATCCGTGTATACGTGAATTGAGGAGTTCCGGTAAACCCTGTGAATCAAATCATCCAAATAGGCCTGAACATCCAACCCTTCGATAGTAACATAAAGCCTTCGAGCCATTCCTCCTAGGTCTTTATCTTTTTCTACCAGGTACACCTCAAATCCCTGTTCGGCTAAACTCAAAGCGCTGGTCATCCCGGCCGGCCCGCCTCCGACAACCAGTCCTCTTTTGTCGACCGGCAGTTCGAATTCCTCTAAGGGTTCAAGAAGGGCGGTCCGAGCAACCGACATTCGAACGATGCCCTTTGCCTTCTCGGTGGCACTTTTCGGTTCTCGAGAGTGAACCCAGGAACAATGTTCTCTTATATTTGCCATTTCGTAGAAATACGGATTAATCCCCCCTTCACGAAGCGTATCCCGGAATAGCGGCTCATGGGTCCGCGGGGTACAGGCGGCAACAACGACGCGATTGAGCCCTTTTCCCTTGATCGTGTCGGCTATTTGCTGGGCATTATCAGTAGAACAGGCAAAGAGACTTTCTTGGGCGTGGACCACATTGGGTAAGGTCGACGCATATTCAACAACCGCAGGAACGTCCACCACCCTTCCAATATTGGCGCCGCAATGGCACACGAAGACCCCCACCCTGGGCTCCTCGCCTGCGGTATCCCTTTCCGCTGGGTAGGTCCTTTCTTTATCCAGCTTCCCTCGCCGGTAGGCAAGGAGTTGACTACAAAGGGCATCCGCCCCGCTGGCGGTCATAACTGATTCGGGTATATCTATCGGACCCTGGAAGGCCCCACTTACAAAGATGCCGGGGCGAGTGGTCTCAATCGGGTTGTCAGGATTAGTTTTACAGAATTTATGAGAATTAAGTTCGATCCCGTAAGTATCCGCTAATTCTTCTACTTTATCGGGCGGGTTCAAACCGACCGATAAGACCACCAGATCAAATTCCTCTTCCTTTACTCCGTCCTCAGACGTAGCGTACCTTATTGTAACATTGTTGCTTTCCGGGATCTCTCTTCCAATGGATACGTAGCTTCTTATAAATTTAACCCCGGGCAGGTTCTCCGTTCTCTGATAAAAGCGCTCGAAATCCTTTCCGAATGACCGAACATCGTTATGGAATATCGTCGCCTTGGCTTCAGCGTCATGGTCTTTTGTCAGGATTACCTGCTTCTGCGTATAGGCACAACATACGCCTGAACAATAGCTGTTGCCACCTTCGAGAATCTGTCTGGAACCCACGCACTGAATCCAGGCTATATTGTGTGGATGTTTCAGATCGGAAGGGCGAAGAATCTCACCTTCATACGGACCTGTGGAACATAACAGCCTTTCGAACTCAAGACTGGTTACCACATTTTTAAACTTTCCATACCCATAGTCGCCCCTCACCTTGGGGTCGTAGATCTCAAAGCCCGGAGCAAGAATGATTGCCCCTACGTCGATCTCTACTTTCTCCTCTCTCTGGTTGAGATCTATGGCTTGATTCTTACAAACGCCCATACAAATGTTACATTTCTCACCTTGAAAGTACAGGCAGGCCTCAGGGTCCACATAGGTGATAAGCGGAACCGCCTGTGAAAAGTAAATATGGATGGCTTTATTGTTCGATAAATCTTGATTAAATGGGTCAGGAACCTTTACCGGACAGTGCTCTACACAGGTTGTACATCCCGTGCACCTGTCCTCAATAACGTAGCGGGGTTTCTTAATCAGGGTAACCTTAAAGTCGCCCGCTTCCCCTTCCACTCGGTCAACTTCCGTATAAGTCAAAATCTCTATATTGGGATGCCGGTCACATTCAATAAATTTAGGAGATTCAATACACATGGAGCAGTCATTAGTGGGAAAGGTCTTATCAAGCTGGGACATCTTGCCCCCAATGGCCGGTGATTTATCAACCAAGTAAACCTTAAATCCCGTTTCGGCAAGATCAAGAGCGGCTTGAATACCGCTGATCCCGCCACCGACAACCATAACGTCTCCGAAATTACTGTCCTCGGGACTATTAACCAACTGTCCTTCAACCGATTCTTTTTCCACTTCTCTCCGTCCTTATCGGGTTTCTTCAATCCCCTAAATAACTTCCTGGATAATTTCCGTAATGTCTTTAACGCCAATTTTTTCAACGACATCCAGGGTCAACCTGCTATCCTCAAAATTACTGATACAATATGGGCAGGAAGTAACCAATACCTCGGCATCTACATCCATAGCTTGTTCCAATCTGAGGTCGGAGAATCTTTCACCTTTTGGAGTCTCCATCCAGATCCTGCCTCCACCTCCCCCGCAACACAGGCTATCTTCACGAAAATCTACCATCTCCACCAGCTCTAAACCGGGTATTTTCTTTAAGACCTCTCTAGGTTCATCATAAATGCCGTTATGGCGACCCAGGTAACAAGGATCATGATAAGTAATTTTATGCCCATATTCCTTGGTAATCTCAAGCCTTCCCTCATTAATCAGCTCGTATAGATATTGAGAAATATGTACAATTTCAAAATTTACATTAAATTCAGGATACTCATTTTTGAAGGTATGGTAACAATGGGGAGAAGAAACAACGATTTTATGAACCCCATTGTCAATAAAAGTTTTGATGTTTTCCCTGGCGAGGCGTTTGAATACTTCCTCATCGCCGGTTTTACGGATACTCTCTCCACAGCAACTCTCCTTTGAGCCCAGTATGCCGAAATTTACGCCTGCCTTGTTAAGGATATTGGCTGTGGCAGCAGCGACCTTTTTTAATCTCGGGTCATAGCTAAGGTAGCAGCCGGAAAAATATAAAATTTCCATATCCTCGGTAAACGGTTTTACAGACAACCCCTTTGCCCAGTCTGCTCTATTTTTTCGTTCTTCACCAAAAGGGTTACCTTCGGCAACGAGGCCTGCACTTACTCCGCGGATAGGTTTTACCGCAGCGGGGAAAACACCGAATTCCGTGGCAATCCTGCGTGCAGATACACCAACTTCTATCTGATCGACTCCTCTTGGGCATCGCTCAGGGCACCTTCCGCAGGTAGTACACCGCCATATCTCTTCATTTTCTATCTCAGTCAAACCGAAGTTAGCCTGCCGGATCAGCTTGCGCATACTAAAGGTTCGAACCCTGTTCCATGGGCAAACGGTATCACATAATCCGCATTGATAGCAGAATTTGAAGGACTCTCCACCGGTCTCATTTATGAGATCTAAAACTTCTTCTAAGGGTGCTACAGTCTCCAATGTCTTTCTAGCCTCTTTTTTCGCCTAAATGTTTTAGCCCTTCCCTAATCGGGTAAAGGTATCCATTACCTTCTTCTTCCCATGTTTTTTTACTAATACTTCGTATGCTAATTCCATCTCTCCCCGCTTCACCTGTTCTTCTTCTTCGAAGACTTCCTCTTCCCTTTCCAGGTAAGTCAGGGCATCGAATTTGCATGCCTGCACACACATGGGCTCTGAGAGTGGTGGGTCATCCTCACACATATCACATTTCAGAGGAAGACCGGAATCCGGTTCTTTGAAAAAATCCCTGGACGGGCAGGAAGCCGGACAAAAATTACACTCTGAGTATTCCTTGCCATTAATCACGTAAGAATTTCGTCCATTGCATTCGGCCTGGGTATACTCGCCGGCGCGGATCGGAACGTACACATCGTTAATTTCGTCGATAACCACCCGAATCCGGGCCCTTGCAGGATTAATGCTGCTATATTTAGGCACGGCATGGAACGCTGAGCACGCCGCCTCACATGACCGGCACCCCGTGCATTTATCAATATCAACCTTTATTTCTTTAATTAATTTCTTTTTTACTCCATCCTTCACAGTTACCACCCCCTAGACGTTATTTCGTCTCTTTTTCCACCGAAGTCTCTTTGGCAGGAATGTTTTCATTATCTGTCAGGATTCCCCGTTGTATAAAGTCTTCGCTCACGTAGGCCAGGCCCAGTTTGTCCAGCGTCTCTTTAGTAGGAATGCCGTCTTTATTCCATCCCTTGAAATCATAATAGTCATCGAGCAGTTTTTGTTCACTCTCTTCGTCTCTTATCGCCCAGTGATCTTCAGGCGGCCTCTCATCTTTTCTCCTCAGACCTCTTCTCACATTAAGCGCTCTGAGCAGGGTCCGATTCCTTTGAAAAATTTCCCAGAGCCCATCTTTATCCAGGTCCATCCCCGTCGTAAGTGAGACGACCTCTGGTATATTATTCATATGATAGGCCACACCTCCACCAAATTGACCTCTAAATGATGACACAAATCCGCAGAGTCCGGTGCTGTCATCAATGTAATGCATCGCCTCATTCCAATCAGTAATGGCACAAGATGCTTCATTAGATATTTCATTTCGTTTTTCCCAATTCTTGAAATATGTTATGAACTTTTCATCAGGCACTACCGGCGACCATTTTTTTATAAACTCTTCCTGCTCCTTCTCATCACGAATGGGATCCTGAGGAAAGGATCCTTCGATCTGTGTGATGGCCATCTTCTCACCCGTGGCTATCATAAGAAAATAGGCAGGATTCATTTTCCCCAACTTGATGGGCAGCTGCTCAAATTTTTTCGTCGTATTGTGGTCGTATTTTTCTGCGCCCTTACCAATCTGGGCGGCTGCCGCAGAGACACCATTGGCTAAAACATCCCCAATCCCTTCCCGGTGAGCAATTTTTTCCAGCAGATAGAAGAATCTTCCCCTTACGTCGGTCGGCATGCCCGGAAAGTCCTTGTCCGTCAAAATGCCGGCCTCCAGAAGCTCAAGGGCAAAGGCGATGACTTGCGGCGTTGAGTAAGAGTCCAGTCCAAGGTCCTGCGCAACACCTAGTATTTCAAAAGTAAAGTCCAGTTCTTGAAAGGACGCCATGTGATAGGTATCTTTTCCATAGCATTTATAGGCGAATCTTTTCCGTCCCGGCCAGGAAATCACATTGCGGCATTTCTTTGGACAATTATAGCAGCTTGTTTGACGGTCCATGTGCTCATATTTCAGAGTCCGCCACCTGTCTTCGAGTTCTTTGCTCCAGAAATCTTTTCTCCGCACACGCGCATTGCCCCAGGCGAAATTATTGTGATGAAAACTGTCATCCTCATCAACCGCCATCCAGTCCCCGACATCCGTGCTGGAACCAATTTTATCGTGCAAATCGGAGCAAACTTTCCAAGCTTCGGCCGGGTGGGCGACGTTGATGTCCTTTGATCCGCGAACGGCGATTGCTTTTAACCTTTTGTCTCCCATAATCGGGCCGGGCCCTCGTGCCGCGCTGGAGTGACCTGAGTCGATTGAGGCCATAAAAACCCTGTTTTCACCGGCCGGTCCGATAGCGGCCACCTGGAACTTGGCGTCCTTCAATTCTTCTTTAAGTATATCCCCGGTCTCTGCAGAGCCTTTCCCCCTGAGATGTGTGGCATCACGTATTTCCACCTTATCATTGTTGATATACAGATAAACCAGGTCAGGTGCCTTTCCCCGAATGACTATTTTGTCATAACCTGCATATTTTAGTTCCGGCCCGAAAAACCCTCCCATTAATGAATGGGCCATGAGGTTTGTCTGAGGAGAAAAGGTATTAACAGATGTACGATTTGCACCGGGAACAGGTGTGGCATTTAAAAGACCGCTGCTGAATATGAGCAAATTATCGGGAGAAAATGGTTCAACTTCAGGAGGAACCCTATCCCATAGCATCTTGATGGCACTGCCCTGGCCCCCCAGATATTGTTCCATTATTTTAGGATCAGTTTCTACTTTCTCAATGTTTCCTCGGGATAGATCAATTTCTAAATTTACCCCTGTCTCTCCATACCTCATTTTAAGCCCCCTAAGCTTATTAAGCCTTTAATATTGAATCAAAACAATTAGTTGCCTTTTTCTTATTTTAAGACATCCACCTCAGGTTGCCTTCCTAATTTAGCCTTTCATTCGTCTGGCTGAAAGGGCCTGCGATCATGGAAAACCGGCAATTGATCTCCTTGACGATGTTTGAAAGAAATTTGGTCATTCGCATCATGGCATCTTCCCGAAAATCTTGCTTGAGCCCCACAGCCCATATGGCTGCCTGTAAATCCTCCCTGTATGTTTGGAGAGGGACACCTACGCCGATGAGCCCTTCGATGTATTCTTCCATGTCATAGGCAATCCCGGTTTTCTTGACGCTCAGGATCTCCTTTTTATAGGAAGGCTTGTCGACGATGCTCTTTGGCGTATATCGTTTCGGCGTATTTTCCGACAGGATTTCATCAATGTCTGCTTCAGCCAGTTGTGAAAGCAGGGCTTTTCCGGCGACCCCTGCGAAAACGGGTATTTTCATGCCGATTTCCGATGATATCTTGACGCTTTGCCCCCGATCCGCCTTGTCCACCACAATGACTTCCTGACCTGACAGAATCCCGAAAAATGTAGACAATTTAAATTCATGGTTGATGGTCTCGATATAGGGATGCACCGTCTGGATCAGCTCGGACCCCCCGGCAGCAGCATTGCCCAGGATAAATAAGCGTGGTCCCAATCGAAAGAGGCCGTCCGGTCCTTTCTCAAGTACATCCAAATCGTTCAACGTATGCAGAATATTGAATACCGTACTTTTATTCAGACCCAAGTTCTTGACGATTTCATTGAACCCAAAGGGATGTTTTGCTTCCGCCATCAGCGCCAAAATGGAAAAGCATTTGTCAATTGCCGGCACCCGTTTATAATTCAGTGACATTTTTCCCCTTGGTCTTTTTTCATCCATTAATTTCATCGAAAACAACCATGGCCCCATGACTTATCTACCAGGAGAACCAATGGTCTCTATGTATACCCACGTGTTTTTGCTTAGTCAAGAAAAAAAACAATAAAAAGGAAAAATAAAAATCAAGGAATTAGATTCGGCTCAAGACGTGATTGAAAGGGTCTTGCAGTCGGCCTGACGGACGCGGCATGGACGGGCCTTCCAACCGGAAAAATTGACAACGGCGCTGATGGTACGTAAAACCGTCAAGGCGATACGTTTCCCGGCCGCCGGCACCCTGGAAGATGCCTGCGGGCTTGGTGGAGACAATATGCCGGGCCGGTTTTCCAATCTCCTCGACCCATTCCTGCAAGAGAGCATGAGTTCCCGCCTCTTCGAATCTTGTTTTTCCCTGCCATACTGCAAGGAACCAATCTGGCGAAGATGAATGCGCAAGGGTGATAGGGCAAAGGAATACCGAAGAGCGAACCGGTTCCTCAAAAAGGGGGTTTTTTATATCTTTAATTTGAATTCGTAAGCTTACCTAAGTCGTCAGAACATTAGCTAAAGCATGTTTTATTTTTATTTTTTATTTTATTTAAACATAACATTTTCAAAATTTTGATTGACAAATTGCATGAAAATAGGGTAGTAAAGAGTCGTCAAAATAAAACAAAAGTTTACTCTATGAAACTTTTAACCCAAGCCTCATTGCCGGATTCGATCCTGGAAATGAGGGCATGACCTTCCTCTGATATTTTTCCGTCGATAACCGTTCGATGGCGCATCGGCTGGTGGCCGGCCTCGAAATCTCCCTTTGAAACGACACCAAGGCCCGCATTTTCAAGTCATCTCAAAACTTAATTTTATTATAATTTCTTTCTTGTTTTCAGAATGATCAAGCATAATTCGGAGGTTTTGTCATGGCTCGTTATGATGGCTTATCCCTCGGTGGACTCATGGATGACGGGGCTGAATCAGTGCCGAACAAAATCGCCCTTGTTGACGGCGATCAGAGAAAGACCTACAGGCAGCTCAACGATATGGCCTGCGCACTCGCCGCGAGTCTGTCTGAATTGGGATTCAAAAAGGAGGACCGGGTTGGTATTTACATGAAAAATTCCCTGGAATTCGTCGTGGCCTTTTATGCCATGCAGAAACTCGGGGTAATCGTGGTCTGGGTCAGCCCTAATTACCGGACGACGGAGTCCCGCTTCATCCTCAACAATTCAGAGGCCAAAGGGGTGTTCGTCTTCAGGGAATGGGGCGGTTATGACTACCTCGAATCGCTCCTGGGCATGAAAAAGGATCTTCCTGGCCTCGAATCCGTCTTTGTCACCGGCAACGGCACGGGTGAGGGAGTTTATTCCTTTCACGATCTCGTAAGAAAGGGATCGGGGAAAAGCTTCCCCGCACCCGACATCGATCCGGAAAAGGATCTTGCCCTGCTGATCTACACATCGGGGACAACGGGCAATCCCAAGGGGGCTATGATCACCCACTATCAGGCAGTCAGGGCGGGTTGGGAGTATGCTCTGACCCTCAACGCCACATCCGAGGACGTCTTCATCGGTTTTCTGCCCATGTCTCATTCCTACGGCTGTGGCGCTATCCTGATCGAGCCCTTTCTCCTGCAGTCCCGACTGGTTCTCATGGACCAGTTCAATCCGGAAAAAACCTTTCAGATTATTGAAAAAGAGAAGATCACGCTTCAGCTGGCGGCTCCGGCGCATTACCTCCTCGAACTCAATCATTCGAAGAGACAAGACTACGACCTGAGTTCCGTCAAGGCTGGTCTCATCGCCGGACAACCCGCTCCGGAAGGATTGATTTCAAGAGTGGAAAAGGAGATGGGCATCTACCTCACCTCATTCTGGGGGGCCTCCGAGGTCGGGCCGGGCATGGGAATCCGATGTCCCTATCCAACCCCCCTGGACATTCGAGAGCAGCACATCGGAGTGCCCGTTGAAGGGGTTACGGTTCGTGTCGTGGACACTGAAACCCGGGAGGAGGTGCCTGACGGAGAAATCGGGGAACTCACATTGTCCGGGTGGCCTATGCTCAAGGGCTACTGGAACAACGAAAAAGAGACGCGAAAGCAGATCGTCGATGGATGGCTTTTCATGGGCGACCTCGTATCAAAAGAAAAAAACGGGTTCTTCAAAATTTACGGCCGGAACAAGGATCTCATCAACCGTGGAGGGTTCAAGATCTACCCCCACGGTCTCGAATCCCTGATCGGAGAACATCCGAGCGTGGAACAGGTCTGTGTGGTGGCGACACCGAATCCGGTTCTGGGAGAGAGCATCTGTGCCTGTGTGATTGCCAATGCCGGACGGAAGGTTAGTCTGACCGATATTCGGGAGTTCCTCACTGGAAAGGTGGCACCCTACAAGCTCCCTGATGAACTCTGCATCATGGAGGACTTTCCACGGTTATCGGGTGGCGTGAAGATCAACAAATTCGGAAAAGGGGGACTGACCGAGTTGGCCTTAAAGGACAAAAATCGGCAAGTCTATCGCAAAAAATAAGACAACGTTTACCTGATCGAGACGTTTCTTCTGATCGTTTCATATGATGAAATAGTGATTTGGATCATAGCGATCTTGGTGATGAGATTTTCTTTCGGTGAGGCAACTCTCAATGCATGATTCCGAGCTTGCCGACCCCTTCTGTTGCGGGTTTTCTTTGTTGACACAAAGAAGAGTCTTCTGCAAATTATCAATTTATTTAAACCAGTGTCAGATAATGAAACAATTAATCAGCCAAGAACGGGTGTATCGCGTGCAGGCCTTGGACAGGGCATTGGATATTCTTGATTGTTTCACCTTTCAGCGAAGGGATATGAGCCTCTCGGAGGTCGTCTTTAATACCGGACTCAACAAGACAACGGCGAAACGACTCATTTCCAACCTTACAGCGCGCGGATATCTCAAACAGGACAGCGTTACCAAGAGATACCAGTTGGGAATGCCCCTGTTTGAACTGGGCGGCATTGTCTTTTCCTCTTTTGACGTCCGCAAAACAGCCGCTCACCCCATGGACAGGCTTCAAGACAGAACAGGCGCCACGGTACTGCTGGGGATCATGTTGGAAGATCAACTGGTTTACTTGGACAAACGGGAAGGACACGGGATGGTCCGCATTTCGTCCGACATCGGCTGGCGAAGACCGCTTCATTTCGGCATGCTTGGAATGATCCTCATGGCCTTTCTGGAACCAAAGGATTTGGTCAGAGTACTCGAAAAGACTCCCCTTGAAGCCCATACGCCTTTCTCCATTACCGACAATGACGCCTTCAGTCTCCGGCTGGAGGAAATTCGCAACAATGGGTACGTCTTCGAGAAGGGAGAGGCCCATAAAGATGTCATCGGCATTGCAACGCCTATCAGGAACTACTCACGTCAAGTCATTGCGGCTCTTGGCATCGCCTTGCCCGCAAGCCCGAGCAACCTTGGAATCAATTTCAGCAAGTTTATCGATTTACTGAAAAAATCGAGCGAAGAGATTTCATCGGATTTAGGATACCTTAAAATCTAAAACACAACTGATTTCTCGAAATGGTGCGCGGGGCCTTGTGCCCACCTGTTGGGTGTCTAAAAAAAGCAGACATAACCCCTCAAAAACTTAAGCGGCGACATTGACATTCGAATATCCGTCCCGGAGTAACCCACGAGGACGCCGGAAAGGCGGACTTTTTATAACTTTTTATCCAAGAAAGGAGGGCGACGGAACCGTTTATTCAGGGAGAATTTTGACTGATTAAGACATTCAAAAGGAGGAGTTAAGGATGAGGCAGAAAAGTCTTGTGGTAATTACCGGAATCATTTGTGTCATGTTCATGCTAACATTTTCACCTTTTGATAAGGCCCAAGCCGCACCCAAAGTCTTTAAATTCAAGATGGCCAATTATTTCCCCCCGCCGTCTCAACAATCCA
>CAZXWJ010000115.1:0-12907 GCA_964644375.1 uncultured Desulfobacteraceae bacterium
AAATGGAATCACTGTGGTGGGGCACAAGAAAGACGTCCCGGATTTTTTCCCTTTGAGTGCCTCTCGGGATATCGATAGCCGTTTCACCGTAAATCCGGGTCCCATCCGTCAATTCGGCAACGAGCGTGGCTCTGTCAATTGTAACGGGCAGGATCGTTCCTTGTATGTCCAGAATTTCAGCCAGGGCCTGCACACCGGTGGGAAAGCTTCCCGTATACCGTGAAAGCATAGTCAGGAGCATGTTCCCGGCATTGTGACCCTTCAAACGTCTATCGCCCCCAAACCGTTTTAATAATATTGTTCTCGCGATTTCCTGATGGGGTGAAAGAGCGAGAATGCACTTGAGCACGTCACCGGGAGGGAGAATTCCGAGTTCATCGCGCAGTCTCCCGGTGCTGCCGCCGCTGTCGACCATGGAGACTACGGCCGTAATCTCGATGTCTTCCAGGTTTTTTAGCCCGGAAAGGAGTGCGAACTGTCCGGTACCTCCCCCGATCGTGACGATCTTCTTCAGCTTCTTGTTCATTCAAAATCCTTTATATTGGGAAGAAAAGGGTCCTATTTATAAAAGTTGCACCTTAGAGGCTCTCTTCAATTTTCCGGATGACTTTTTCGATCTCCTTGAGAGATTCGACGGTATGATCCGGTTCCATCAGTGCCATAATTTCATTCTCTGAATGATATTGAGAGAAAAAAGCCCTGGTTTCCCCGGATCGCCATTCTCTATCGAAAACTTCCCGGATGGTTTCCCGGGCATGAGCCCCCTGGTTGATCTTTATCGTAATCATGCCGAGCCTCTTGGCGCCGAAAATGTCATTCCAATACCGGTCCCCGATCATGACGGCCTGGGGGAAGTGGTATCCGATGTCTTTCTGCGATTGCAACCACAGAGAAGGATAGGGCTTCACCTTGTCTCTTTCAGCGGTACAATAAAATAAGTGCTTTTGAACATTCAGATCCGCGTCATGCCGAGAGAAGTAGTGACTCAACCCGAGTCTGACAAGTTTGCCTGCCTGTTTGAGAGGAGGGCCGTTGGAGATGATGGTCAAAGGGCAATGATTGAAAAAAGTGCTCAGGATGACACGGCTCTCCGGGGCGCTTGTCATAATACCGATCTTGCAATCCCAGTACCTTTCGACGCCCGCCGCGATGATGAGAGGGTCATAGGACTTGTTGAAGTAAAGACAAAGCTGATCGAAATGGTCTTTGGCATTGGAGTCGATGATCCGTATGTCTTTCAGTTTTTTTAGCGCATCGGTGAGGTTCGCCCTGAGGCCCGTTTGTATCATGGCCTTAATGGACATAAGAAGGGTGGTCTCGAGAAATTCAGAAGGAACATAAAGAACGGAATCCAAATCAAAATTGATGCATTCAATCTTCCTCTTCATTATTGCCCCCTTTTTGACATGTTTTTCATGCTACGCTTAGGGTTGCATAAACGCGTCTTCCCTGCGGTCTCCTCAGGATCTGTCCTGAATCTTTATTTTTTTCTGCCTGAGCAGTTTTTTGTTGTCAAGCAGCTTGCGGCCTACGATCTCGTCCACCACATAGATCAGGTTCCCTCCTGTTTCAGAATACTTCTGGCCGTAAGAAATGGGGACATTCGGGGTGGGTTCACCCAGGAGTGATTCGGCCACCGGGTCGATTTTTCGTTTCCCATTGGCCAGGAGCACAACGGTTTTGGCCCGGTAGATCAGTTCGGCCCCCATGGTTACGGCATAGCGCGGAGATTCCTTTTCGGAGCAGAAATGACCGTCCGCAACGGCGTTGCATACCGTATTGTCATCCAACCTCACCAACATCACCTTGCTGCCCTTGAAAGGGATTCCCGACTCGTGGAAGCCCACATGCCCGCGTCCGCCCACGCCGATGATCTGCAAATCGATACCGCCGGCCTTTCTGACCAGCCGGGTGTAACCGTCAAGGATCTCTTTTTTGACCCAGGCCAGGTACTCGGAAGAGGCCCGTGGTTTTATGACCACCGACCTTCCGGCGTCGCGTCCCTCCTCCCGCCAATCCTCGGGATGGGCCTTGAGTTCCCGCTTAAGGTTATTCTGATCGATGAGGGAACCGCAGGGGACATTGGCTTCGATGAACTTGCTCTTGAGGTGGCCGAAGAATTCCTGGATCATGAAATAGCAGTAGCTTTCCGAATGCATGACTCTCTGCTGCACGGTTTTACCGGGAAGTCCGACATACTCGTCGAGATTGAAGCTTCGCATTCGCCCGCTATCCAGTTCACCTTTATTGGCCGCTTCGGCCAGATGCCTGTAAAGACCGACAGGTGAATTCCCAGTGGCCAAACCAATGACAAACTCCTCTTTTTTCCGCAGGGTCTGTTTGATCTTCTTTTTGACGATGTCCGCCGCTACTTCGCTCATGTGCTCGAAATTTTTTGTGACCAACACGTTGGTTGACATGATTAGCCTCCTGGGATGGGATAGATTTCGTATCAAACCAATATTTCAATCAGCCGATGGTCTGTTTGACCGCATCAGCGATCACTTGGCAATATTTTTCCGTTACATCATTACTCGGGCCTTCCACCATGACACGGCACATGTTCTGGGTTCCGGAGTAACGCACCAGCACGCGGCCCTGGTCGCCGAGTTCTGCCTCAACCTGCTTGATCGCCTCAACCAAATCCGGCACGGTGGATATGTCCGGTTTGCTCTTGACATCCACGTTGATCAGTTTTTGAGGATACACGTCCATGAGGGCGGCTAATTCGGAAAGGGGCTTGCCCTCTTTGATCATCGCTGCGACGAGCTGCATGGCCGTGATGATTCCGTCGCCGGTCGTGTGGTGGTCCAGAAAAATCATGTGTCCGGATTCCTCCCCTCCGATCACTGCGCCGAGTCTTTGCATGTCCTCCAGCACATAGCGATCTCCCACTCTGGAGGCATGGTGTTTGAATCCGTATTTCCTGCAGGCAAACGTCAGGCCCAGATTGCTCATGACGGTGCTGACAAGAAAGTCATTCCGTAATTTACCCTCCTCCTTGAGGATCTTGGCGCAAATGATCATAATCTGATCACCGGTTATCTCGCTTCCCTTTTCATCGACCGCAATCAAACGGTCCCCGTCCCCGTCAAAGGCAAGGCCGACGGCCGCTCCCGTTTCCATGACCTTATTTCGGAGGTCTTCTGTGTGTTGAGAACCACAATGGTCATTGATATTGATACCATCAGGTCGATTGTGAATAACCTTGACATCGGCACCCAGTTCGGTAAAGGCGGAGGGGGCCACTTTGTAAGCGGCGCCGTTGGCCGTGTCGAGAACGATCTTCATGCCTTCTATGGACAGATTGCGGGGAAAGGTATTCTTCAGAAAAACGACGTACCGGCCCGGCGCATCCTCCATGCGGTAGGATCGCCCCAGATCTTTGGCGTGGGGTACCATCTCGGGCAGTTTGCCGCTCAGCATGAGGTCTTCGATTTCCTCTTCCTGTTCGTCTGTCAATTTGTACCCGCTGCCCGAGAAAATTTTGATGCCGTTGTCCTCATAGGGATTATGGGAGGCCGAAATCACAATGCCTGCATCAGCGCGCATGCTTTCCGCGATGAAAGCGATTCCGGGGGTGGGCATGACGCGCACCAGGAAGGAGATGCCTCCCATGGAGCTGATTCCCGCCTCCAGAGAACTTTCCAGCATGTATCCGGAGATACGGGTGTCCTTACCGATGATCACACGGGTCTTGTGCCCCGGTTTCTTGAATATTTTTGCAACGGCCTGACCGATTGAAAAGGCGACGTGCGAGTCCATCGGATAGCGGTTTGCTTCCCCTCTGATGCCATCGGTGCCGAATAGTTTGCCCATGGATGTCCCTCCTTATTGTCATCTAAAACCTCCACCTCTGGTGGAGGACCCGTTTAGGTTTTACCGTTCCGGGGGAAACAGCAAAACAAAATTCGAATTTCGACATTCGGGCTTGAAGCTCGAATGGGTATAAATACCCCCTTCGAGGGGGTTTCCTGAGGCCGCGCGCCTGTCCCGCTGAGCGGGGCTCTGCGGGCGGAGCCTCACTGATGAGAATTTTTCGCTCCTCTTTTGACTTTTCACAAAGCAGCCCACCCCTGAACCCCGAATCCTCAAATTACCTGTCGACAAGAGCCAATCCAGGTAAAATCATTTTGACCTGTCGGGATAGATTATCAATGATCTGTTCCAGCCAATAGGTGCCCTGCTCGGAGATGGACTCGGGCAGGCCTTGAATGACTTCGATATAACTGCCGTCATGGCTTTCACGGTGAGCAAAGAAGGCATCGAGAAATCGATTTCGCTCGTCGACAGCGGTTTCTGATGCCATGTCACTTTTGAATAAGTTGGAGATCTGTCCTATGTTGTCCCGGAATTGCTCTTTCAATGTCCCGGCGCGGTCCTGATCATGGTCTTCAGGGGATTGGGGCATCTTGCCGGCCATGGCCTCAAGCCTTTTGAGACGTTCCTTTTTGGCTAGAGAGATCTTGTCGAGCAGGCCGGCATGAATCAGTTCCCCGAATTCCTGTGATCCGAAGAAGGGCTTTCTCACATGGATGTACCACTGCTCCAGGGCCGCAAGATTGGCCATGTAAAGGATGTTGTTCGCCGCGATACGGGAGAGCCCCGGATAGCTCTTGGGAACAAAGTCCATTACCCTGCCGCGGTGGGCTTTTCCGATAACGAGCTTGTTGTCCTCAAGGATGTCGTTCCGCAGGACGGTGCCTGCTGCGACCACGTTGCCGAAACCCATGCGCACCGGTCCCACAATGCCGCCCTGGCCCCCTAAAAATATGGGCGGACGGTTGAGCATGACGCCTCGGGGCACATCGCCGATGAGCGACGGGGTGGTTTTGTCGCTGTCGGGCGTGAAATTGAAGTGGATGTAGGAACTCCCCACTTCACTGTGGTCCTTGCGGCTGGTTCCTCCTGCCATCAGACAGTCACAGAAATTGATCAGACTGCCCAGGGTAACGAAAGGAAAGAGTATTGTTTGCTTCAGACCGACGCAGTGGGCGCCGTTGGCCTGTTCCTCCAGGATGCATCCCTCTCGGACATGGGCGCCCAGGGTCATGCTCGCTTTTTCCAGGAAGACCGCCTTCTTGAAAAATCCGTTCTTGAGTTCGACCTTGGGGCCGAGTTGACAGTTGTCAACCGTGGCGGGGCCTTCGTAGCCGATTTGAACCCCGGCCGAGATGACCGTATCCTCGCCATAGATGCGACACCCCGGGAATATTTTCACCCCATGACTCGAAATCCGGTCCACCTTCACTTCGTCGCCTATGTCAAGTGTCAGGGGATTGGGGATATCCACCCCCTTTTTGATCAAATGGGCGATCTTGTCAGAACATCTGGGTTTGAGTTCCATCTTTTCCTCCAAGGCAATCAATAAAGAAAGTTGTTTAAATGGAAATCCCCGCTTTTCCGGATTAGGTAGCAGAATAAATTGGGGTTGAACTTCGTGTGATGCGGAGCCCTTATTCGGTTCGGGTTTGGAGTATAGAGAGAGAGTTCCGGCTTGTCAATTTTTTGATGAGACACCGGTCAGGGACCTAAGAGGCGGAAAAAACAAAAGGAAAAAGATTAAGGGGGTATATAGGGTGTACTCATCCGGAAATGGTCATTCCCGGATTCCATCTGGAAATCATGTGTTTTCTCGGGCTATCAGCAATCAGCGTTCAGCAAAAGACAAGACAATACAATACAACGCATTAGCTGACTGCTGATCGTCGACCGCTCCATCCTGAACTCTCTGATTTCTGGATGGACATTAATTAGGAGGGCTTATCCAACGGTAGGGGTTATTCGCTCCGGGTGGCAATAACAATTGAAGCGTTTATCTCTGGCAAAGCCTATAACCGTCACCCCGGTTTTTTCCCCGATGGAGATTCCCATCGACGTCGGAGCGGAGACGGAGGCGATAAGCGGGATTCCCGCCACAACGGCCTTTAAAACCATGTCGGCGGGCAGACGGCCCGAAACCGCGAGCCAGACGGTCGAGAAATCGATGCCCTTTTTCATTGCGCCACCGATGGCCTTGTCCACCGAGTTGTGCCTGCCGATATCTTCTGCCGAGACAAGGGGTTGTCCTGTTGGGGAAAAGACAATGGCGCAGTGGGTGCCCCCGGTTCGGTTATAGAACGGCATCTTCGAGAGGCGCCCGACACCCTCGATTAAAACCTTCACGGGTACCGAAAAGCCGGTATCCGGGAGTCTGCGGGATGTGTGAGGGTCCAGTTTTAGATCGATGTTTTTGGCGCCCGTGGATTCCAGAATGTTTGGGGGGGCGACGCGATCCCTGAGGTTCGCAACCCGCTCTACAAGGGCTTCCCCTTCACCAATGGTCAGAGATACCAGATCCTCACGCTTTCCTATGAGTCCCCGGGTCAAGAGAAACCCGAGCATGTACTCTTCGATCATAAAGGGGGAAAGGACGACTTGAAGAAGATTCGTGCCCTCCATACGAATCGCCAACCGGGATTCCTTGATGACCTCATCCTTCAGTTTAGTTATTTTTCCGCTCTGCTCAAAGCGATGGATAAACCTGCTTTCGGTCATTTCGTCCATTCGGTATTCCTTTACAGGGGGTCCTGCCGCTCAACTCCCACAAAAGACGGACCCGTCGATGGTGAAGCACAAAAAAGCCCGGGAGATCCTGATTCCCGGGCAAAATCGTCTATGGATCGTCGCGTCGCCTCCGCCATAAAGTGGGGTTCATATGACCGGGACATACATAAAGTTTTCTACAGGGCCCGCATCCATTCCGCTCTGAGGCCGATCTCGCCACGCAGGGCGCTGTCTATCATATCCAGTGCCTCCTGTTTGCCCTTGGGCAACCGGGCCTTGACAGGGAGGTAGTTGGAGGCATGATTTGAGAAGAAAAGGCCTTTGGTCAGATCGGTATGGGCGATCATTTCCCGGAGTTCCGCCAGGAGTTCAGGTTCACTGGGAAGCTGAAACTCCCCTTTGCGGTATTGGTCATAGAGTTCGGTCCCGGGATAGAGCATGACCGTCAGGGCGCCTATGAAATTGGGATCCATCTCGCTCAGGAGTTTGCCGGTGGCCCTGGCGTGTTTCAAGGAGCCCTCACGACCGGCAATACCAAGAAGAACGGTTACGGACAGCTTTATGTCGGCTGCCTTGGCCTTTTTGCCCATCTCGATGCAGGTCCGGGCATCGGATCCTTTCCGGATCTTTTTACGAACCTCGTCGTCCCCGCTTTCGACTCCCAGAAAAAGAATCCCAAGACCGTTCTCCCTCAACTCGACCAGTTGCTCCGGGGTCTTCATCTTGAGCCCCTTCACATTGGCGTAAGCCCCAACGCGTTTTACCCAGGGCAGATGCTCCTTGATCCTGTCGAGGATCCACATGAGCCTTTTCTGGGGTATGATCAGGGCGTCTCCGTCCATAAGAAAAACTTTATCCTGCCGCCGCATATACTTCGAGGCAAACAGAATATCGCTCAGAATCGTTTCATTGTCCTTGATTCTGAAACGCTTGTTCTTGTATGTTCCGCAAAAGGTGCACTTGTTATGGGAGCAGCCCACCGAGACCTGAAGGAGGATGCTGTAAGCTTCACTCGGCGGCCTGATGCAGTCGCCTTCGTAATGCATGCCGTCGTTTTCAACCGGATTTGCCATGAGAATTAGGTCCTTTTTTTGATTTTGGAAAACCACGTCCCATACCGCGTAACGGAATTCTATGTGGGCGTGTCAGAGATCTCCTGCTTTTGCATGGTGGAAGTTCCGAGGTATCCTGCGCTGCCTTGCTTATCCTGGTAATACTATAAGATTTGGTGAAGAAAAGTCAAATGACCCCTGAACGCCTAAATCCACCGCCTAATTCACCTATCCTTCCTGAAAGCAGGGAAAAGATCGCCACATTGGGCAGAGGTTGAGGGGGCGGCGCCTTTATTGTAAATCGGCCTTGAATATGGAGCCCTATTGGTATAATAAGATCAGCTGATCTGCATCCTCGGGTGGAACGGGAGGGTGCAAGGGAAAGCAGGCTGATATTCTACCCAGAAAAAGGAGAGAATTATGTCCGAAGTCACAGAAGGTGTATATTTTATCCAGGGACAGGACGAATTTATCCCTGATGCCCATGTCTATATTCTTGGAAAACCCGGTTCAAAGGACCTGACCCTCATCGATGCCGGACTGATGGGAAAGGGAGATTACAAGGTACAGAGTATTCGGGATTTTGGACTGGACCTGGAAGACGTCAAACGGGTCGTCATGACCCATACACACCTGGATCATATCGGCTGTTTGACTGAAATCAGAGCGCAGATGCCATGGCTGGAGTTGTGGGTCCATGACATCGAAGCCGGCCCTCTCGAGAGCGGAGATGATCGGACTGTCTATGGAATGGACATGTTCAAGAGCATGATGGAGGGGCAGTATCAGCTCAAACCCGGTGATTTCACATTTAAGGTGGATCGCAGGCTTCAGGGGGGGGAAACCCTTGAGATAGGGGACATGATTTGGGAAATTCTCCACATCCCGGGGCATTCCGCAGGATCGATTGCCCTCTATGATCCGGCAAACAGGGTTCTGGTGCCCGGCGATACGGTCTATGCCGATTCCGCTATCGGGCGGTTCGATCTCCACGGGGCCGATGCCGCCGCCCTGAAGGACTCTCTTGCGAGGCTTGCCGAACTGGACGTGGACATCCTGCTGCCCGGTCACAATCGAATCATGAATGACGTTCCCGATGGTTATATCGCCAATACGGCCAAACAGTGGGGACCCTACCTGTCCTGATTCAAGGCGGCGGGTGAGCGTGCCCGGAACCTCAATGGAGTTGGCCTCAAAGTGCGGTTGACCCTTCAAAGGAGAGAAACGATGCTTCTTATCGAAAATCTTAAAGTGGAACTGGCGGATAAGATGATCCTGAAAAAGATCAATCTTGAGATCCTGCAGGGGGAGACCCATATCCTTTTCGGGCCGAACGGATCGGGAAAGACATCTCTTCTCATGACCATCATGGGATATCCCCAGTACAAGGTGGTGTCCGGGAGTATCCGGTTCAAGGGTGAAGATATCACCTATATGCCCATCAATGAAAGGGCCGAATTGGGTATCGGCATGTCCTACCAGCGACCTCCGACCATCAACGGACTCAAGACCCGTCAAATGGTCCAGATATGCGGAAAAGAGGCGGTGGATGCAGATGACTTGGCCGGCAGGGTCAATTTCCGGGATTTTCTGGAACGTGATGTCAATGCCGGGTTCTCAGGGGGCGAGATCAAGCGGTCTGAGCTCCTTCAGTTGATGGCCCAGAACCCGGATCTCATGCTCTTTGATGAGCCCGAATCGGGCGTGGATATGGAGAATATCTCCCTGGTGGGTGAATCGATTGCCTCGCTCCTTCAAAGGAACGGCAGGGTTAACCACTCCAAATCAAGGATGCAGAAGAAACTCGAAAGAAAAAAAATGGGGCTGATTATCACCCATACGGGGCACATTTTGGACTATGTGACGGCGGACAAGGGACAGGTGCTCTTTGACGGCATGCTGAGTTGCGTCAGCAACCCGCGGGAGATCTTAGGCTGCGTGGGTGAATCGGGATATCAGGAGTGTGTGCGATGTATAACAGGAATCAATTAAAAGAAAAAGCGCTTCAGGCGAAAGACAAAAAGGCCGCTATCGGTGCGGACGTGAATCTGCATGATTTCGATGAGGCGCCCGTACCCCATTCCTACATGGATGATACCGATCTTTGCACCCTACCCGGCGAAGAGAAGCAGCACCTCATCATGGCCGGTCTGGATGTGACCAAACAGGGGCGGGGCGGCACCTTTTTCCAAATGGACACCTCCGTCATTCACTGCCATGCGCCTCAGGACGGCATCGAGGTGATTTCCATCAAGGAGGCCCTGGAAAAATACGACTGGATCGGAGATTATTACTGGAAGCTGGCGACCGTGGATACGGATAAGTACACGGCCGCGGCCGAACTGGGCCTTCATGACGGCTACGTGATTAGGGCCCTGCCCGGAAGCAAGGCCGTCTATCCCATTCAGGCCTGTCTGTATATGGACAAGGATGGATTGCAGCAGAACGTCCACAATCTCATCATTGCAGAAGAGGGTTCCGAACTTCATGTGATCACGGGATGCGCCACATCGCCTCATATGAGCCGGGGTCTCCATGTGGGGGTCTCGGAATTTTACATCAAGAAAAACGCCAAGGTGACCTTTACCATGATTCACAACTGGGCCGAGGATATGGTCGTGCGCCCCCGAACCGTGGCCCAGGTGGAAGAGGGCGGGCTTTTCCTGAGTAACTATATCTCCATGAAGCCGGTCCGGTCCGTGCAGATGTATCCCACCACTTATCTGGTGGGGGAGGATGCCGTGGCGCGGTTTTACAGCATCATTGTCGGCAGCCCGGGCTCCGAACTGGATCTGGGCGGCAGGATCTATCTCAAGCACAAGGGCAACCGGGCCGAGATCATTGCCCGGACCATCAGTAACGGGGGAAGAATTATCAACCGCGGCCATTTAATCGGTGAAGTCCCCGGGATCAAGGCCCATCTGGAATGCAAGGGCCTGCTCCTGAACGGCGGAATGATCCATGCGATCCCCGAACTGGAAGGTTACGCGGACGGTGTGGAAATGTCCCACGAGGCGGCTGTCGGAAAGATTGCTCAGGAGGAGATCTCCTACCTTATGTCCCGGGGCCTGAGCGAGGATGAGGCCACATCCACCATCGTCCGGGGATTCCTGAATGTGGATATCCCGGGGCTTCCCCCGCAACTCCAGGCGGAGATCGACCGGGCTATTGAAGAGAGTAACAAGGACGTGATGTAACCGGAATTATGCAGGCAGGAAGTGCTTCTGTCAGTGGTTCAGGTGACGTGTGATGGCGGCATCGCATGGTGAGGAGAGAATTATCCGTTTTTCTTATTTGTCTTTAACGGAACCCCTTCCGTATTATAAATGGAAGGCGGCCGGACAGAACGCCTTGCAGTAACAAATTGAAAATAAAAACAATAATTTGTGACTTTTATTGAATGTGTTTTTTATGTGTTCAGGGAGGTGTTCGGGACGTATCCTGATCGGATAGATCCAAACACCTCCCTTCTTGTTGTCTTACCTGCCTTGTTTTGAGTTCCTGGGAAACAGTCGCCCTTTTACACATGTTTTGAGGGAATCTCTTTATCGTGATCGATTATTTCCCATTAAATTCAATTCATTATCGTCAATCCTTAAAAACTACATAGATAGTCAGCGGTTTAAAATCCCGAATGACTATAAAAGGCATTATTGAGGTGCCTTAACCATTAATATCGAATAGGCCATGTCCAACAGTTCATGTGGGGTTTCCTGAATATCCGGCTCATCGTCAACCACGAGAATTATTTTGTCCTTCGATGGGCTCTCTTTTGTCATGTCCATTAAAAATTAAGTTTACCTATGTCAGACATATCAAAAGTTTTTTAGGTGGCCGATATCCTGAGGGTTTGGAGAGATATCTGAAACGATTGGTTGCTATGGTGAGTTTTGTTTACATCATGAAATTTAGAAACTTAGTGGAACTTTGTTATATGTGAGGAACAATGGTCACCGCCGGAAATTCATAGAAAGAAAGAATCTCTCGGGGCTTTTCTGTGTTTCTTTATATTTTTTGGAGTTTGGTTATATGGATTTCTCAATGGTTATGTTTCCTTGACATATGGTGAGGAAAAGGTAAATTAATCCGAAAGTTGACATTATTTGCACCTGCTTTTGGCTTTTCAGGATCAAACCAATTGCTTACAGCTAAATTTGAAATTTTCTATTTCTGTCGATCGTAGCGCAGCGCAGATTCCGCCGGAGGCGGAATAACCTCTAACCGGACGAGGGTGCCATGGAATGAACACAAGCCCCATTTCTCATTTGCAGATCTGGGGTTTTTTGTCCAGGCCTTTACGGGATAACCACCAAGCGGCCCAACCGACAAGAAAGCTCGAAGTAGGCGCGAATTATCGTGCTGCCTGCGGAGGTCGATCCAAGGATAAATTTTCAGCTAAACTGGGAATTGCGCTGGAAGAGGTGGATGAATGAGGCTACTGGTTGGAGTTGATTATGGATGGTGAGTTTTTACCTCGTAACAGGGTTGAACCGCTGCATCAGGAAGCAAACGAGCTTACCGCCATATTCGTCGTATCTATTCGTACTGCGAAATCTACAATCACCAATCAGAAATCAAAAGAGGAAAAAGCACTTGTTTTTAGATCAATATTGTTTGAAATTCAGAGGCGTGGCTTGGTTTGGGCCGGTCCGTCGTATTTAGAAGACTGATCCGCCTAACTGAATGGATTCGCGGATACAGATATTTGTAAATAGGATCATTTAATGAAATCTGAAAAAATAACCCTTTCCCAGCTCGAATCGTTTCTCTTTAAGGCCGCCGATATTCTGCGTGGCAAGATGGACGCATCCGAGTTCAAGGAGTTCATCTTCGGAATGCTCTTTCTCAAGCGGTTGTCCGATGAGTTCGACCGCAAGCGAATGCAGCTCAGAAATACGGACTTTGTCCACTTAAAGGACCAGCCGGATCTTTTAAAGGAACTCCTCGAAGAAAAGACTTCCTACGGTGAAACCTTTTTCGTCCCGCGCCGCGCCCGCTGGCACGAGTCGTGGATCGATGAAAACGGCGATGAGGTCCCCCCATTAAAACACCTCAAGCATGACATCGGCAATATGCTCAACAAGGCCATCGCCAAGGTGGAAGACGAAAACGATGCCCTGGCCGGGGTGCTGAAAAACAACATCGATTTCAATGCCGTCAAGGGCAAAACCAAGATTCCCGACCAGAAGTGGAAGGACCTGCTCGACCACTTCAACCAGCCCCAATTTGTCCTGGTCAACGACAACTTCGAATTTCCCGATCTGCTCGGCGCGGCATATGAATACCTGATCAAGTTTTTTGCCGACAGT
>CAZXWJ010000116.1:0-2170 GCA_964644375.1 uncultured Desulfobacteraceae bacterium
AAGAATTTCAGGCCCTTTTTGACCTTGTCGGAAAAGATCTTCGGCGAGAAATAGGCTCCCACGACTCGCTTGTTGATCTCTCCAAGCGTAGGATAGGGATGAACCACTGAAGCGAGGGTCGAGAGCTTGACCTTCCCGTTCAGGGCGGCCACCCACTCGCTGAGCAGTTCCCCGGCATGAGGTCCCAGGATTTGAACACCCAGGGGCTTTTCGTCTTTATCGAGAAGCATCTTGATCTTCCCGACCCTCTCACCCTCTGCCAGGCTCCTGTCATTATCCTCGAAGTTTTCGGTATAGGCCGAGTATTCGATGCCCGCAGCCTTGGCCCTTTTCTCATTCATCCCGATGCTGGCCAGTTCCGGATCTGTATAGGTGCACCAGGGGAGGAAGGTGTAGTCCGTCTTTCTCGGAAGATGAAAGACGACGTTGCTGATGACGATTCCCCCCTCATAGCCGGCTGCATGGGTGAACTGGAAGGCCCCGGTCACGTCCCCTGCGGCGTAGACATGCTTTTGGGGCGTCCTCAACCGTGCGTCCACCTTGATGCCTTTCTTGTCGAATTCAACGCCGGCACTCTCGAGATTGAGGCCTTCGAGGTTGGGGCTTCTGCCCATGGCGATCAGGAGGGTTTCCGCCTTGAGGCTTTCCTCACCACCGTCACCCCTTTTGAGGATGACCTCCTTTTCCGCTCCAAGGTCCTTCACGCGCATGACCGATGCATTGAGATGAAAAAGGACGCCTTCCCCGCTCAGGACGTTCATGACCCCATCGGCCATGTCCTTGTCTTCTTTGCTCAGGATTTGACCGCTTCGCTGGACCACCTGCACGTCGGTCCCAATACGGCAGAAGGCCTGGGCCATCTCGGAGGCGATGGGACCGGCACCGAGGATGATCATGGATCTCGGAAGATGGTCCATGTAAAAAATTTCCCTGTTGGTCATGAAGGGGGTTTTGTCGAGGCCCTCGATAGGCGGAACGCCCGGCGACGAACCCGTGGCCAGGAGCCAATTTTTCGCCGTGTAGGCCGTGCCGTTCAACCGGATGGTGTGCTCGTCGGAAAAGCTCGGGGACCCAAATTCCAATCTTACGCCGAGCCCGCAGAACCGTTCTTCTGAATCGTGTTTCTGAATCGTGCCGATGACCGAACGGATACGCCTTACCACCTCCCTGTAGTCCACAGGCGGAACCTCGACACGAGGGAGACCAAATGCCGCGGACTGTTTCATCATGTGGTAGACATGCGCCGTCTTGATAAGGGTCTTACTGGGGACACACCCGTAATGGAGGCAGTCACCACCCAGTTCCTTCTCCTTTTCAACGAGAAGGGTCTTGGCTCCCAGCTGGACCGCTCCAGCGGCAACGGTCAGGCCTGCGGCCCCCGCACCGATAATACCCATATCGAAATCATATGCAGCCATGGCATCCTCCCTGACTCGTTTAGACCCTACCACCCCAACGGTCATGAGAAATTTGTCAACTTATTATATTATTAGGCTTAATTTAAAAAAACAATGGGGTAAAACATGTATTTTGACAAGCAAAACACAGCATTTTCGATAAACCATGCCTCGAACGTCAATTCCCACAGATGACTTTCGCGGGGGGGTCGAAAGGACGAGCGTATTTTTTCAGGACAAGTCAATATTTTTTGTAACGTCTTTCCCTTCTCTTTAATAAAAAACGCAAGCGATTAAACGAGGCCGATATTAGTCAGAAATACAACCTGCATATTAGGACCGTGCTTCGAAGATTTCCCGAGAATCATCAATGTCTCCGCAGAAAAAAGCCTTCAAGACCTGGCCGGGGAACATAACATGCGTCCTTTGAACATCTATAAAATCTTTAAGAAGATAAGAAAATAGACCCCTCTCGACTCCATCGCCCTTCCCTGTGTATTTAAAAATATACGGCGCCAAAAGAATTTGGTCACAATAATGCACGTTCCATTTCACCCCGTTATCCCTGATGAAATCGCTCATATCCCTGGAATGTCAGGAAATAATCTCGCAGAAAAGCTTTGGCATTCATCTTGCTTTATTTCATCGGTAAGGAGCCACCCATTCTTCATTCCTCCAGAGTAAATGAATGACTGGTTTCTGACTGTTAGGGGCCCCCGCATGAATAGGCCATCGATTAACCCATCGGATCGATTCGCGGGGGCCACTAGCAA
>CAZXWJ010000116.1:2270-12871 GCA_964644375.1 uncultured Desulfobacteraceae bacterium
ATTTTCAGGTAAGCATCCGCCTGACATATATCGGATTGATCATTTCAGGTTTTTCATTTTTGGCAATGGGTGGGGGATTAAATGACCAGAGGGGCCTGTGCACCGCAACCGGATCGCTGCTGCGCTAATCAATCCCGACGGACCGAAGATTCAGGGTTTCTGCAAGATGACAGGCCACATAGTGATCGCCTTGAAGAAGCCGAAAGGTCGGCGTTTCCTTCCTGCAGATATCCTTTGCGTAGGGGCAGCGAGGATGAAAATGGCAACCGGTGGGAGGGTTCATCGGACTGGGCACGTCTCCTCGCAGAAGGATTTGATGTGATTCGTAATCCGGGTTGGGGATTGGGACCGCGGAAATGAGGGCTTCCGTATAAGGGTGCTTGGGGGACGAGAAGAGTTTATCCGTCTCCACGAGTTCGACGATCTTTCCCAGGTACATCACGGCGATTCGGGTACTGATGAATTTCACCACGGAAAGGTCATGGGATATAAAGAGATAGGTCAGTCCGAATTGACCCTGAAGATCTTCCAGAAGATTGATCACTTGGGCCTGAACGGATACGTCAAGGGCGGAAACCGGTTCATCGGCTATCACCAGACGGGGCCCGAGCGCAAGGGCCCGGGCAATTCCAATGCGTTGCCGTTGCCCCCCGGAAAATTCGTGCGGGTATCGTTTCATGTGATCCGGTTTTAATCCGACCGACTCGAGGAGTTCTCGAACCCGATCGTCAAGCTCCATCCCTTTGGCCAACCCATGCGCGATGAGAGGCTCACCGATGATCGTACCCACGGTCATTCGCGGATCCAGGGTAGAATAGGGGTCTTGAAAAATAATTTGTATTTCGCGGCGAAGGGTTTTAAGTGCCCCCCGGGATAGCTTCGCGATATCCACTTCCCTGTAATCCTTGCCGTGGCCCGCCAGTTTTTTGCTTTGAAAGAGGATTTCTCCGGATGTCGGTTCAATCAGACGAAGTATGGTTTTCCCGGCCGTGGTCTTTCCGCAACCGCTTTCTCCAACGAGTCCCAGCGTTTCTCCCTCCATGATATGAAGGCTCACGTCGTCAACGGCCATGACGGACGCCACCGAGCGCCTGAGCCATCCCTTCCGAACCGGGAAATATTTCCTGAGTTTATTGACTTTGAGTAAAACGGTATCTGATGCCAAGCGCAATTCTCCCGCAGAATGTGATTATATCCAACAGGCAACAAAATGCCCGGGGGAGACTTCTCTGAGCCCCGGCATCTCGAACCTGCAGTCGGTTTTACATTGGGCACACCTCGGAGCAAAACCGCACCCCCTGGGCACATCGAAGGGTTCAGGGACCGTCCCTTCTATGGGAAAAAGCCGCTCGCCCTTCCGGGTGGTAAGGGAGGGAATAGACTTGATAAGGCCCTGTGTGTAAGGGTGTCGGGGATCGCTAAAGATCTCCTTGACCGGCCCGCTTTCAACGATTTTTCCAAGATACATGACAGCGACTTCATCGGCCATATGAGCGATCACGCCCAAATCGTGCGTTATGAAGAGAATCGACGCATTAAACTCGCGGCGGAGATCGTTCATGAGCTTCAGGACCTGGGCCTGGATCGTAACGTCAAGGGCCGTTGTCGGTTCATCGGCGATTAAAAGGGACGGATTACAGCACATGGCCATGGCCACCATGGCCCGCTGTCGCATGCCGCCGGAGAGCTGATGAGGATAATCGTCGATACGCTGTCCCGCAGAAGGGATGCCGACCGCCCGGAGCATATCCAGAGCGATACCCCGAGCCTCCCGTTTTTTCAGTCCCCGGTGGTAGGTGATGGCCTCGATAATCTGATCACCTATGCTGTAGACCGGATTCAAGGAAGTCATGGGTTCCTGAAAAATCATGGCAATTTCGTTACCCCGGATAGAGCGCATCAAAGGGCCCATGGGTTTCACCCTGGCCAGATCAATGATTTGACCCTTGCGATGATAGAGGATTTCCCCGGCCTCTATCCGCCCCGGGGGCATCTTGACCAGACGCATAATGGACTGGGCGGTTACGGATTTCCCGCAACCGCTCTCACCCACGACCCCGAGGGTCCTTTGGGGTTCAATAGTAAAATCCACACCGTCGACGGCCCGGACGACCCCGCCCTCTGTATAGAAATAGGTCTTAAGACCTTTTACATCGATAAGTGACAAATTCGTTTCTCCTGGCGGTCAGCGCACAGTCATCAAGGAGACTTCCCCGATTACCCCAGCACGGGCAGGATGGTCATATTATCTTCGGCAAGTGTCTTGCAGGCCATGACGCGTTTTCCGTTGACCTCCACCAGACAACCGCCGCATAGCCCCTGGCGGCAAAAACTGTAAAAGGCGAAATCTGCATCGCACAGCTTGTAAAGGTCCTCTAATACATTGAGAACCGTGGCCTCACCCTCGACTTCCACTTCAAAATCTCTTAATTCCTTGTGATCGTTTGCTGTTCCCGTGAACACCAAACAGGAAACATTAATTTTCTTCTTCATCTTGGCTTACCTCATCATTTCTCGAGGACTTTCCTACCAGGGGACCACACGAAAGCGCAGAACCCCGAACCCGACCGAAGCCCCCTATATCCTGAGGGACAAGTCGACAGGGGGTATCTTGCCCCGGGAACTCCCTCAGTAACTCAAGGCCTCAATCGCATCACGAATGGTTTCCTCATAGGGGCGTATCCGACCGGAAGTTTCGCCCTTGGGGCGTATCAACGCCTCTCGGTTCACCTTTATGCGGCCCCCTTCTTTTCGAACCAACACGTTCTTCAGGCCATGCGTGTCATCGGTATCCGGGAAGTCATCTCTGAAATGGACCCCTCGACTTTCCTCCCTTTCGAGAGCCGAACGGGCTACGACCTTCAGGAGTTCCATCAAGTTTCTCACATCCAGGGCATCCACCCAGGCCCGGTTGTGGCTTTTGCGCTCAGGCACACAGAGTTGAGACAAAACCCTTTGAAGTTCTTCTGCTTTTTCCAAAGACGCTTCAAGCCCCGTCCTGTTTCGGATCACCCCCAGATTTCGGTAGGCCACATCCTGGATGCGTGTCTTGAGTCCGCTGGGCCTCTCTCCTTTCTGCCGCCCGAGAGGCAAAATCAGATTCTCTTCCAGGGCGTCGGCTTGTCGCTCATCGCCCCCGATACGTCTTTCCCGGAGGGCGAATTCCATAGCGGTCCTTCCGGCGATGGCGCCCTGAACGAGCATTTCAGTTGTGGCCGCGGAAACCCGATTTGCGCCGAAGAGCCCCCCTGTGCATTCTCCTGCCGCGTAGAGCCCTGGAACCGAGGTTTCACAGTCCGGACTGATCTTGATTCCCCCTTCGAAGTAGTGCGCCGCGGGACCGACCTCCACGGCATATCCATCTTTCAGTCTCTCTACGAGTCCCGATACATCCCGACCCTGAAAACGCCATGCCTTGCCTCGAACCTTCTTCTCGAGTTCTTCGAAGATATCAATGGGGACATGACGAAGCGAGTAGTAGACTCCGCCGTGCGGGGTCCCCCTTCCCTGAACGACTTCATTCCAAATGGCCCGGGACAGCAGCAGTTTGTTCCACTCCGTGGTCTGGATAAGCTTCAGTATTCTGGGATCTTCCCAGGCCAGGAAGGCGTCACCTTTTTTATTGAGCAACCGGCCGGTGAGAAAATTATAGAGAAAAACCGTCCCTCGATAGGCGGCGGGATGGAGGATGATATTCGGGCAAAACGTAGTCATCTCCATATTGGAAAGCACCGCACCAGCCCGATAGGCCATGGCAGGACCATCTCCCGTGAGATCATCGCTCCCGGTATTAAAGGCGTAAAGTTCATGCCACCCGCCTGTGGCCAGGATCACGGCCTTGGTGCGGAAATGGATGATCTTTCCTCGCCGGTAGTCCAGGGCCATGAGTCCGCACACCCGATCGTCATGAACCATGATGTCTGAGGCAATGCAATTTTCAAAGACCGAGGCCCCGCTTCGACTGAACCCGTTTCCCAGGGCCTGAAGGATTTGGGCACCGGTGGTGATCAGGGCACGAAACTCGCTTCGTTCGGAATCCACTTTCATGCCCCAATCCAGCAGTTCCCGGATCCTGTCTGGGGCCTCCCTAACGTATGCCTCAACCAGGCCCTGATCGTTCAGGTCAAATCCTTCGACCAGGATGTCCTGAAACCACTTCTCTTTGGTGTCGTCGGGGTCCCCCTTGTAGCCCAAATCACAGAGACTTTTCCCGTCCAGCATAATATCGGCCCCTGCCATGACGGTGGCCCCCCCCCTCCCGAAGGGACCTCGACTGAGGACGGTGACCTTCCCTTTTTTTCCGGCCTCAATGGCTGCCCTGAGGCCCGCACCTCCGCTTCCCACGACGATTACATCTGTTTCGAAATCCTCTCTGTCTATGTTCATCATCTACTCTCCGATGCAGTACTTGCCCTTTCGATGGGCAGAAGTATTTGAGACGGCCAATCCCGATTATGGTAAATCTTCTGATGGGCCTTAACGAATTCGGTCTCTCGATAATTATCCCCGCCGGTATTTAAGTTCCGACTGAACCAGGGCGCGCAACTGCTTTGGATACAGCAAAAGAGGCGGGTTCCGAGGGGCAGGCGGCGGGCGGTCGAACCCAGATCGATTTCGTAGCACTCCGTTTTCCCCGGAGAGAGAAAAACCGGTTTGGTAAAGCCCCGTCGGAATCGTGCCCTCAGTGCGTGGCCATAAGTGAGGAGCCTCACCCTTTTGGTCTCGGGTTCCTCCCAGCCCACCCAGGCAAACCAGTCCGTATCCGGGACATCCGTGGCGGCAAAAAGGCGCAGGATCACCGGCCCTATAAGGGTTAAAGGTTTTTCAAGCGACCCGGACCGGAAGATGAGCCGATCACCCCGTTCAGAGTCGTCCAGGGACCATCCGGGGACCTCGGGCATTTCAGGTTCACCAAAGTCCCAGGGCTGGGGCGTGGGGGCGGCAGGGTCGTAGACATAGGTGTCCGCCCTTTCCTGTCCCGGGGGTTCGAAGGACAGGTCTCTTTTTTGGCGGAGGTAAAGGGGCGTTGACTTGACGGCGGCGGGCGGCCACGTCGATTCATGGCGCCATCGGTTCTCACCCATGACAAAAAGCCTGACGGGTGGGTCCTTCCGGTTGCCAACGGGTTTTCCCAGTAACCACTGATCCAGCCATTCCTTTTCTCCGCCCCAAAGATCGATGATCGCCTCCTCCCCGTAGTCAATGCCGCCGTGCTCCCTTCGCATGTTCACCTGATGGGGCCACATCCCCATGAGAAGTCGGTCGTTTCGAGTCAAAGGGGAAGACCGACGGCCTGCCGCTGCATGGTTTTCCAGGGCCACGGAGCAGAAATCATCGTGCCAGCCGCTCACGTGATAGATGGGCACGGTAATACGGTCGAATTGATGCCTCACCTCCATGGCACGCCAGTATGCGTCTTCGGTTTCGTGTTGCAGCCAGGTCCGCCACCAAGGAATCGGCATCGAAAAACGCTCCCCAATCTCTTCTACCGGCAGATGGAGGAAGATATCGGGGTCCTCCCGGGTCAGTTTTTCAAAGAGGGGAAGGGGCTTTCCTCCCTGGCCGGGGGAGATTTGTTGGGTCCTGCGATTGACCAGGGTTCCCCAGGCGAGGCGACCCAGATGAAAGATGCCGCCAAAATAAAAGTGATGATGGAAAAGCCCTGATGCCGGGACTCGGCTGACCAGGGCCTTGATGGCCCGATGACCGCTCAGGGCGGCCATAAAACCGGTAAAGGCCAGATAGGAAGAACCCGTAAAGGCCACGGAGCCATTGGACCAGGGCTGCCGGATAACCCATGCCACGGTATCGTATCCGTCGGTATCTTCGTGGTTGTCGTAAGGCTGCCACTCCCCACCGGAATCGTTTCGGCCTCGGACGTCCTGAATGACACAGGCATAACCGCTTTCCGCCAACCATTCCCCGTAGGTCACATACCTCTCGTCATTTTTCCAATAAGGGGTGCGTTGGATGACCGTCGGGAAGGTCCCGCCTCCGGCCGGCAGATAGATGTCCGTCGCCAAACGTGTCCCGTCCCTGGTGATGATATGGTCGTAATGATGCCTCAAGGGTAAACTCCTCTTCTTCTTTCCATCTTCACGAAACAAGCCGCCGCATAGGACATGCCGCATACCGTGATGCTTCAGGCCAGCATATCCACGATCGTATCGGTGAGGATTTTCGCCTCCTGAACAACCTCCATTATGGGGACGTAATCCTTACCCAGGATATCCCGGTCACCGCCGGAGGCCCCGAACATGACTGCGGGGATTCCTTTAGAAGTACATCCCCCGGCATCGAAGGTCGACTTGGAGTAATAATGTTCCGCTTCTTTGCCCGTAACCCTGAGAGTTGATGATTTTAAACGCTTAACGATGTCGCTGTCCTCCTCTGTCAAAGAAGGTAGCATGAAGACCCCTTTTTCCACATTGACCTCATACGGGGCCATGCCCGTCAGGGTTTCTTCAACGGCCTTGACAGCGGCATCGATATCCTCCCCCGGAAGCAGTCGGCGATCCAGCGTGAGCTTGGCCGTGGCCGGTAAGGTATGGGGCGCCACCGGATCGTAGACAACCTGGTATGGGATGAGCTGCTGGGCGCCCAGCAGGGGGTGAGACTCATGGGGCTTTAATCCCTCCAGTCGCTTCATCACTTGATACGCCCCATCGATGGCACTGAGACCCGATGCCGGGTCGCTTGAATGGGTGGGCTTCCCCTTCACGTGGACGTAGATGTCCACCCTCCCGCGATTACCAATAGAAAGGCGCATATCCGTTCCGATGGCCAGGATCGCAGCCCCGGGCATGGGATCGAGCAGGGGGAGAAGGGCCTCTGTGCAGTGGTGAGAACTGCGCCCCTCGTTGTTCACGGCGAAATAGAGGGTCCCGGACAACCGGGTCCCGGTGTCGACCAGGAGTTTCAGGACGCTCAGCATGGCGGCCATATGGGCCTTATTCTGGCTGGCCCCCTGTCCGAACACGCAGGGGCCTTTAGATGGGGCCTGCCGGGGAACGGCAATCTTCCCCGAAAAGGGGTCTTTCATAAGATTTGCGTGCTGGGTGGGCGTGTAGGCCATGATTAGAAGCGCCCTGTCGGAGGTCCCCTCGCCCATCCTGACCACGAACTGATTCAAAGGACCATCCATGATCTCATAAACACCGATATTCTGAAGTTCGGGCCGAATGACGTCTTGCACATAGGCTACCAGTTTGGGGTGGTCAGGATCGATGAGCGTCTGGGGCCCAAGGGGAACATCCGTGGGGATCTTCATCAGGCGCACGAGGGTGTTGACCAAATAACTTTCATCCAAGGCATCGTAAAGGTGTTTCGGTTTATCCATTTTTCCATCCTCTTATATGATTTTACGAATCCGCTGGCGGGGATCGAAGGCGTCCCGCAGGGCATCCCCCAGAAGGTTGGCCGCCAGAACCGTAAGAAAGATCATGGCGCCGGGGATAATCATGAGATGGGGGGCCATGAACATGAACAGTCGCGCTTCATTGAGCATCATCCCCCACTCCGGGGAGGGAGGTTGGATGCCCAGACCCAGGTAAGACAGTGCGGCCACAGCCAGGACGATGAGCCCGAGATCCAGGGTTGAAAGCACCAGAATCGGGGGAATAATGTTAGGAAACACGTGTGTGCGTAAAATGCGAAGGTTTCCCACCCCAAGGGCCTTTGCAGCCTCCACGTAGGGCGCCTCCCGGATACCCATCACCATGCCGCGGATGACACGGGCATAGTGCCCCCACCAGGTGACGGAAACCGCGACGACAACGGTCAGCAGGCTGGGGGAAAAGGCGGCTGCGAGTCCCAGGGCCAGGACGAGGTAGGGAAAGGAGAGCATGGCATCGGTCATGCGCATGAGGATCTGCTCGACAACGCCCCCCACATATCCTGCAAGCCCTCCAATGATGACGCCCAGCAGGGTCAGGATGATCAGGGCGAGCATAGCCCCCCCGAGGGTGTTTCTCCCTCCATAAATAATTCTCGCGCACACATCCCGACCCAGGTTATCCGTGCCCATGATATGCTTGAAGCTGGGCGGTTGAAGCTTTTCGGTCAGTTGTTGATCTGTCGGACTGCTGGAAATGATAAAGGGGGCAAATATGGCGACGAAAATCTCCAGAAACAAAACGGCCAATCCGACAATCCCGAGAGGCTGCTTGAAAAAACGGTGGAGGGCCTCACTGGTGGGGCCGCGACTTCGGTACTTTTTCTTTGAGTCCCCGGCCTTTTCCAGGGATGGGGCCTTTGCTACGCTCAATTTTCTTACCACGTCTCTTTCCTTTTCAATCACTCCCGTTTTGTGTCGAGCAACGCTATCTTTTCGGTGGAGTGGATCTGGACCATACACTGTTCGGGCTAAGGTCAGGAATCAGTCCACAACTCGAATACGAGGATCAATCCACACATACAAAATATCAACGATCAAGTTCGCAAACACAAAGAGGAAACCCATCACTAGAACAAAGGCTCGGATGATGGGCATATCCCGGTTGAATATCCCGTCGACGGCCCATTTTCCCACCCCGGGCCAGGAGAAAATTGTTTCCACCACGACGGCCCCGCCGAAGATAAATCCGAATTGAAGTCCTATCATGGTGACAACGGGTATCAGTGCCGGCCTGAAGATATGCTTAAACAGAATCTTTAAATTGGGGAGACCCTTCGCGTAGGCCGTCGATACAAAATCGTTGGTCATGACTTCCAGCATGTTGGCCCGGATAAGCCGGGTCAGTGTCGCCGCGGGCCCCATGGCAAGCGTAATGGCCGGAAGGATGAGATGCGCCGGGGTGCCTGATCCCAGCTGGGGGAAAAGGCGAAGCTTGAAGCTGAAAAAATAGATCAGGAGAAGCCCGAGCCAAAATTGGGGGATGGATATGCCTGAACTCGCAAAGACCCTGGAGGCCCCGTCCAAAAAGGAACCCGGTTTCGAGGCGGACAGTATACCGAGGGGAACGGCAATAAGGATAGCCATGACCATGGCACTTCCTGTCAGGGCAAGGGTATAGGGAATGCGATCGGCAAGCTCTTTGATGACAGGTTGTTTCGTATACAAAGTCTGTCCGAGTTTCAACCGGGCCACTTCCCCTGTCCAGCGCAAAAACTGCAGATAGAGTGGATCGTTGAGACCCATTTTCTCCCGTATCTCTTCCAATTGCGCTTCGGTTGGGCTTTGGTTGCCGGCATGCATGCGCCAATAGATTTTGGCGGCATCCCCTGCGGCCACCTGGTTCATAATGAAGGTCAGGAGCATGACCCCGAAAAGGACAGGAATCACCATGATCATGCGTTTAATGACGTAAGAGAGCATTTTACCTCTTGCGGGTCATATCCCTGTCTCGGCCGGAATGGACCCAATTAAGTTCATTCCGACGGAAAACAGGGAAGATTTTCATCGTTAGGCGTGTGACCGTAAATTACTGGATATCGACCTTGGTCCAGACACCCGGCCAGAAGAAAAGCGGATGGGCTTCGTAGTTATTCACGCTCTTTTGGGCCCCCACGACCATATTGTAGTTAAGGAAGGGCAGGGTCAGGACCATGTCCCGGTTTACAAGATTGGAGATCTTGATCAGGTACTTTTCCTTTTCTTTATCGGTCTGGGCGTTCTGAAGGGCGGAAATCCATTTCTCCACGACGGGCGGGATGTACTCGCCGTAGACCGCCGAACCCTCAAGATAGGTTTCCCGATTGGGTTGAAAGGAGTCCCACAGCGTAGCAGAAAGCTCGCCACTGAAAGTTCCGTGGTAGTCAAGATACAAATGCCCTTTGTGTTTTGCTGCGTTTTGGTCATAGAACATTTCGGTATCTTCCACAGAGATGGCTACCTTGATGCCTGCTTTTCCGAGCTGTTCGGTAATGACCTGGGCCATTTCACGGCCGGAAATCAGAACACTCGGTTGGTTGATCATCCGCAGTGTGATAGAGAGGGGTTCACCATTTTTCTCCCGAACTCCCTTGGAACCCATTTTCCAGCCCGCTTCATCAAGCAGGGCCTCGGCCCGCTTCGGATTGAAGGGAAGCCCCTGCAGGCTTGATTCACCCGACCAGGGCGTATTGGGAAGGACAGGGCTATTACTGGCCACCGCCAGACCATACAGGACATTATCAACAATGGTCTTGCGGTCAATGGCATGTCCGACGGCCTGGCGAACACGTAGATCGTCCAGGGGTTTTGCATGGATACAGAAGGATAAGCTCGCCCACTGGGAAGTGATCGTCTTGAAGGTCTTAAACCCAGCTTTTTCAATCATGCTGACACTGGGATAGGGAATCTGCAGGGCAACGTCCACTTCACCGCCCATGAGGGCCATCACACGGCTGTTGTCGTCGGGAATCACCTTGAAGATAATTTTATCCACAATAGGATATCCCTTCTGCCAGTAATTTGGATTCTTCTTGACGATAAGTTTTTCACCGGGAACCGAGCTATCAAACTGAAAAGGGCCGGTGCCGACCACTTTTCCGGCTTTCTGAGATTCGGGTTCACTCATAACGGTCCAGCCGTGAGACATGAACCCGGGCATGACGGCCAGGGGGACCTTGGTCACGATATCAATCGTATATTCATCCACGATATTGACCTTGTCGATTCT
>CAZXWJ010000117.1:0-12835 GCA_964644375.1 uncultured Desulfobacteraceae bacterium
TTTGCCCCAATGCCCAGGCGAGTTTGACATAGGCCACCTCCGGCAGCATGTTTTCGGCCGGTACGACGCCGAGTCCCATGAGTTCCCTTCCCGTTTCATAGACGAACATGTGGGCGTATCCCCAAAGGGTCTGCACGGTCATGTACACGGGAATTTTTTTCTCGGCGCATTTTTTGAGTGGTTCGTAAAGGGGTTTGTTGACATGCCCGAGACCCGTCCCTGCGATCACGATCCCCTTGTAGCCGTTGTCGATGAGGGAATAGACCATATCCGGCTGCATGTTGGGGTAGTAGTAGAGCATGGCCACCTTTTCGTCAAAATAGGGCAGGATCTTGACATCTTTGTCCTTTCGACGACGGTTGTAGTCGTTTCTCAGGGGGGTCACCCCCTCCCGGGTCACTGAAGCCAATGGGGTATTCCCGATGGTCCGGAAGGTGGAGCGGTAGGAAGAGTGCATCTTGCGCACCTGCGTGCCCAGATGCAGGAGCCCGTATTCATCGGAGGTGGATCCGAACATGCAGACCATGACCTCGGCGATGTCGGATCGGGCCGCCGCCGTCGTGGCATGGATGAGATTCAGGGCCGCATCCGACGAGGGCCGGTCGGAGGAGCGCTGGGAACCGACCAGGATGATGGGGACGGGCGAATTCTGGACCATGAAAGACAGAGCCGATGCGGTATGATGCATGGTATCGGTCCCATGGCCGATCACAATCCCGGCCACGCCCTTCTTGATTTCCTTCCCAATGGAAATCGCCAGCTTTCGGTATTCCCTGGGGCCCATGTTTTCGCTGAAAACCGCCACGACCTTTTCGGTCTCCAGGTTGCAAATATCGGCCAGCTCGGGGACGGCGCCGTAGAGTTCACCGGGCGAAAAGGTCGGGATCACGGCGCCGGTACGGTAATCCAGCCGTGACGCGATGGTGCCTCCGGTTCCGAAAAGCTTGACCCGGGGCAGATTTTCGGAAAAGGGAAATTCTTTTTCCGGGATTTTGTAATGGGCTTCCCGGTAACCTTCCTCTTTGATGTCCATGATGGTATCCGCGGCGATACCCACATTGTATCCCGTGGCCAGTTTCAGGACGATATGACGATCGTCGTCGTTTTCGGCCCGCGGCAGGACGATGCCGCTGAAATCACCCCGGGTCGTCCGGATGACGGCCTCGGTCCACACGCGAACGTTGAACTTCTTGAGAACCGCGAGGGCCCGGCCCTTGTAACCCTTGAACAGCTCAATCATAGAGTGCCTCCTTCTCGGGAGAGGACCTCATCGATCTCTTGTTTGAGTTCCTTTAACGGCATATTCCCCATCGCCAGAGACCGAAGATTGCCCATGATCCAGTCCGCTTCGGCACCGGGCCTGTCCGTTTTTTTGATTTTCCGGAACATTTTTTCCAGGCTGTCTATGTTTTTAAGGATCTCCGGCGGCTTGTGCCTCTTAAATTGGATAGTGTTGAGGACGGAAGAGAAATCCATCTGGGAATATTGAAAGACGACTGGAAGCATTTCCGGGAGAATGTCCAGGGACAGTCCCTGCTTTATCACGAAGCCCAGAAGGTCATAGACCCTTTCGTAATCAAAGGGGATGACGGGATCGAATTGTCCCTCCACGTGTTTCAGCCGGTGCCCGAATAGGGTGGCCACAAATTTTGGGGTCATCGAAAAATCCTTGATGATCCTCTCCATGATGGGCATGAGGTTGTTCCTCAGGACATAGGGGATGGTATCCTTAGGCACCTTCCATCTCTTGAGTTGGTTCAATCGCCGCTTGAGGTCGACCGGCAGTCTGCCTTGGATTCCTTCAATGTAGGCGTCTTCGATGGGGATGGGCGCCGAATCCGTGTCCGGATACATGCGATCCGCACCGGGCAGGACCCTTTCAAAGACGGTCGTCCCGTCCGGAAGAGACTTTCGGGTTTCATCGGGCACCCCCTCAAAGGCCATGCGACATCTTTCTTCGAGGGTCTCCATGGCCGTTTGCAGGTCCTCTTCCGGTGCCCAGATCACGATTTGGGCATCGTCGGCCCTGCTGTCCAGGAGCTTGCTTCGTTTCGCCAGGAGGTCTTTATTGAAGACCGGCGTGAGATCCTCGGAATGAAGCATGTTCGGAATCTCCAGACAGGCGATGACCTTGAGACGGCCGATCAACTCATCGGCAAAGGTTTTACCCGGCTGGGTGAAGAAGGATAAAATTCCCCTGAATGAGGGAAGCTTGCCGGCCATCAGCTTCCAACCCTTCTCCATGGCCTCCTTGATGGACGGGTACCGGATGTCGGAAACATCGAAATTGATCACCTTGAAGACGGGCTTCCAGGCCCCGGGATCAGGAATTCGCCTCAGGAGTTCTTCCCGGATCCTGAGCAGGGCCTTTTGCCTGAAGGCCTCGTTGTGGGTCAGTTCAGGGATCCATCGGATGTGGGAGACACCTTTAATCTCCACCCTGGCGCCGCCCGTGATGCTCACGTTCACGTCCTCACGAGCCGCCCCGACGCCGACCCGGACTTTCCCGGAACTCCGGTTCAGAAAGCGAATGTAGTGTGCGGCTTCTTTGACCTCTTCGGGCGTCAGCAGATCGGGATAGGTCACCACTTCGATGAGGGGAATGCCCAACCTGTCGGTGGCATAGTACCGTTCGTGCCGGAAATCGGAGATTTCCCGGCAGGCGTCCTCCTCCAGGCTGAGCTGAATGATTCTAACGGTTTTACGGTTAAGGGGAATTTCGCCCTCTATCCCCACGATCGCGGTCCTCTGAAATCCTGCGGGTATGCTGCCGTCCAGGTATTGTTTGCGGTTGATGTGGAGCTCTCCGACGATATTTTGCTTGAGCATGAGGGAGATCTCAACGGCATATTCCAGGGCCTCCCGGTTCAGGGGAAACGGTGGTGTATCGTCCACTTCATAGGTACAGGCGGTCTCGTTCCTGATCCGGTAGGTGATATTTTTCCGCGTCCTGAATTCCATGAGGGACGTCCCGTCATAGGTCCCCATTTCAGAAAGGGTAGGTCGCATGTGACGGACGAGTTCGGCGTCAAAGTGTTCGAAGTCCTGATATTTGCCCACCGGGCAGCGGCAGAAGAGTTTCTCCCTTGTCTTGAGTTGCTGGTGAATCTCCAGTCCACTCTTAAACCCGAGTTTTTTGTAGACTGCAGGCCTGGTTTCTTGCCGTGGGAGGTAGCCGACAATGCGTTTTGTGTTTTCATAGTTTTCTTTTGGATCAACTTCTTTTGCCATGACAGTCCTTGATCAAACCTTTTTAACGCAAGGAATCCCTTTCCAGAAAGGGATTATTGTCGATTGATGATCGACCCAACGGCGCAGGCCTTTAGAATTGGTGTGCAACCCCGGGAAAAAAACCCGACCGAGGGGACACGTTCGCGAAACCAATTGTTGTGAAAAATTTTTGGCACCTTTACTTTGAACGGGACACCCATCTTCCCGGCAACAGGTTTTCCGGGCATGTCGTTTCCCTCTTAAACGGAACCTTTGAGATCCGCGTATCATAGACCAACAAGATACTGGTTTTCAAGGTGATTTTAAAAAGAGATCATCATGGCCCATCCATCGTTGAATCCGTTTCATAAAGTCAAACACGTAACGATCAATAAAGAGCGGATAACGAATGACCTGTGGCGTATCAATGCGCAGTGGGGTCCAAAATTTTCAAGGCATCAGCCAGCGGGGCAAAAAGGTGCTGATAGAGGGGATGTAGGTAATGAGCATGAGGCACAGGAGCAGGAGGAACAAAAAGGGCATCACCGCTTTGGCTACCTCCGTGAGGCTCTTTCCGGTGATCCCCATGGACACGAAGAGATTGAGACCGAATGGAAAGGTGAGAAACCCGAACTCCACATTGACGATCATCATGATGGCGAAGTGGATCAGGTCAATGTCGAATTTCTGCAGGGTGACAAAAAGAATGGGAGAGAGCACGAGAATCGCCGACACGATATCCATCAGGCAGCCGATGATCAGGAGCAGAATGTTGATGGCAAAAAGGAACAGGTATTTGTTGCCGATATGGGCGACAATGAATTCCGCCGCCTTGACGGGCAACTGCTCCCGCGTCAGCAGCCAGATGAAGGTCATGGCGCAGGCGATGATGAAAAGGAGCGATGCGGACAGGACCGTCGCTTCTCTTACGGTTTTATTGAATTTGGTCCAGGTCAGCCCTTTGTATATAAAGGCCTCCACGATCACGGCGTAGACCACGGAAACGGCCGCCGCCTCGGTCGGCGTGAAGATGCCGGTGTAGATTCCGCCGAGGACGATCACGGGCATGGCCAGCCCCCAGGCCGCTTTTCTGATGATGCCCAGGCCCTCCCTGAGGCTTGTTTGCTGAGTGGTCTGCCAGTTGTGTTTCCTGGCCAGGACAATGGAATAGAGAATGAGGACCCCACCGATAAGCAGGCCCGGTAGAAAACCGGCCATGAAGACACGTCCAACCGAGACATTCATGACCAGGCAATAAAGCACCATGGGAATGGACGGGGGAATCAAGATCCCGAGGGATCCGGCGGAGGTCAGGAGTCCGATGCTGAATTTTTCGCTGTAACCGCTCTTGATGAGTGCCGGGATCATGACCGCTCCGATGGCGATCACCGTCGCCGGGCTGGATCCGGATATCGCGGCAAAAAAGATACAGCCCAGGATGGAGGCAATGGCCAGTCCTCCCCGGACTCTCCCTACCACGAGATTCATGACGGCAATGAGGTGCTTTGAAATGGCGCCTTCCGCCATGATGCTGCCGGCTAGAATAAAAAAAGGGATGGCCAGGAGAATGAAATTGTCCATACCGTTGAACAGTTGTTGGACCAAGGCCTGAAGGGGAACGCCCAGGTAAAAGAAGAGCGTGGCCCCGGTGACGGTAATGAGGACGATGGAGACCGGTGTGGACAGGAGCAGCAGGGTGCCGAAGAGAACAAACATGAAGGCCGTCATAGAGCGTCTCCCGGGCGATCAAAAGGCTCTTTGCGGGCGATCGCCCTTCCATGTTTCGCAGCCTGTAAAAAAAACCGAAAAGAAATCACGGCCGAAAAGAGGGCGATGGGAAGATAGGGTATCCACATGGGGACCTGGGTGGCGGGAGTCAGGACCTCGAACCTGTAAAGTTTCCCGATCTGGACCCAGGCATAATAACAAACCACGGCCATGATAAAGCACGAGACGAGATTGGCGAGCACCTTGAGAAGGTGCTTGAACCTGTCCGGTACATACTGGACTAGGGCCTCCATGCTGAAATGGGTGCCGTACTTCACCCCCAGGCCGGCCCCCACAAAAGTGACGAGTATGGTCAGGTAACGGGCCCACTCATCAAACCAGTCGTAGGCGATATTGAACCCGTAACGCATGATCACCTGAAAGGTGGCGCCGAAGGCGATGATGAGCAGGAGGTATCCTACGAAGAGTTCTTCTGCGTTATTGACGAGTCTTAAGAATTTTCGCACGGTGCGTCCTTCTTTTTTGTTCCAACTAGGAAAGCCTGGTCCTTTGAGCCGAAATTCTTTTTCTCCCACAAGAGTGAACGGCACGGGAGAACGTCTTACGGATCCCTCCTCTATCCTGATATGGCGTTTAGCGTACCCGTCCCGCCCCGTTTTGTCCATAATCATCTTAAAATGGGTGTTGCCTCCGAACGCCTCAAATGATCCTGAGATATATGTTTTTATCACAGTATGCGAATGCAAGAGGGATTGAGGGTGGGATTGGGTCCTTTACGCCCAGATTCCATTGAGGTATCATTGGGCCTGTGGTCCAGGAAGCGACCTTTATGTCCCCACAGGGAAAAATGTGGAGGGCGTGTATGATTTTTTAAGAGCGAGGCGAATAGGTGCATCATGTTAGTCAGTGAATCTGTAAGGCAGGGTGAACAATGTCCACTGTGACTCTAAAAAAAGGCGGTGAAAAAGCCCTGCGCAGACATCACCCCTGGATTTTTTCCAGAGCCGTTGAGGAGTCGGGAAAGGGACTTTCAAAGGGAGAGACCGTGACCGTGCTTTCCTCCGAGGGCCTTTGGCTTGCCTCCGGGGCCTACTCACCCGTTTCCCAGATTCGGATACGGGTCTGGTCTTTTGATCAAGACGAGGAAATTACGGAAGATTTTTTTCGGCGCCGCCTCGATCGCGCCATTCAGGCCCGGGCCCCTCTGCTTGCGGCGGGCGATCTGACGGCCTGCAGACTGGTCAACGGGGAATCGGACGGTCTGCCAGGACTGATTGTCGACCGGTACGGGGATTTTTTTGTCTGCCAGTTCCTCGCCAGCGGGGTGGAATACTGGAGGCCCGTGATCGTCGAGCAGTTGGCGTCTCTTCTCTCCGCCAAGGGCATCTACGAACGTTCGGATGCGGAGACGCGACTCATGGAGGGCCTGGAATCCAGGACCGGTGTGCTGTTCGGTCAAGAACCACCGGATGTTGTTGAAATTCGGGAAGGCGGCATACGGTTTCTGGTGGACGTACGAAGGGGTCACAAGACCGGATTCTACCTGGACCAACGGGAAAACAGGCGTTTCCTTTCCGCATTCGCAGAAAATGCCGACGTCTTGAATGGTTTTGCCTATACGGGGGGCTTCGGTCTATCCGCCCTTCGGGGAGGGGCACACCATGTGACGAATATCGACTCCTCCGGGGAGGCCCTGGGGCTGTCTGAGCGACATCTCGACCTGAATGACCTGGACGGCCGCAGGGTGACCCATGTCGAGGGAGACGTCTTTAAGGTCCTTCGAAAATACCGGGATTCACGCAGGCAGTTTGATCTGATTATCCTCGATCCCCCCAAATTTGTGGCCTCGAAGAGGCAATTGACTGCCGGCAGCCGGGGATATAAGGATATCAACCTGCTCGCCATCAAACTCCTGAGAACCGGGGGCATCCTATTCACCTTTTCCTGCTCGGGTCATGTGGAGCCTGCCCTGTTTCAAAAGATTGTCGCCGATGCAGCCCTGGATGCGGGGCGGGATGTTCAAATTACCGGATATCTCAGCCAGCCCTCGGATCATCCGATTGCCCTCAATTTCCCGGAAGGACGCTATTTAAAGGGACTGATCTGCAGGGTGTTGTGATTCTCGCTCTTCAACCTCCACAAACGCCATTGCGGAAAGATTGATGAAAAAGCATATCTACCTGGACAATGCGGCGACCTCATTTCCCAAGCCCCCCCAAGTGACCGAGGCAATGGTTTATTATATGAAAGAGGTGGGCGCCAATCCGGGACGCTCCGGGCATCCGTTATCCGTCGAGGCCGGGTGCATCGTGGAGCGGGCTCGGCGGGGGCTGGCCGCCCTTTTCAATGTTCGGGACCCGAATCGCATTGTTTTCGCCCTGAACGTCACCGAGGCCCTCAACACCGTGTTCCAGGGTTTCCTCGGCCCCGGTGATCATGTTTTGACTACGGCCATGGAACACAATTCGGTGATCCGGCCCCTCAGGGATCTGGAACAAAGACATATCATCAGCCTGGGTATCGCCCCTTGTGATCACAGGGGTTTTTTGGATATCGACGCCCTTCCGAAACTCCTTCAAAAAAATACGGCCCTGATGGTCCTGAACCACGCCTCCAACGTCTGCGGTACGATCCAGGACGTCCGGGCCGTCAGGCAACGAATCGGGGATATTCCCCTCCTGCTCGACACGGCCCAGACGGCCGGTTGCTATCCCATCGATGTGGAGGCAGACGGTATCGATTTCCTGGCCTTTACGGGGCACAAGGGGCTTCTCGGACCCCAGGGAACCGGCGGGCTTTATATTCGGGAGGGTCTGACGGTCCGTCCGCTCAAACGAGGGGGCACGGGCAGCGTTTCGGAAAGGATGGAGCAGCCGGATTTTCTGCCCGATGCCCTGGAGAGCGGCACCCGGAACAACGTGGGCATTGCAGGCCTGGGGGCCGCGGTCGATTTTCTTTTACTGGAAGGAATTCATACCGTTAGAGAACATGAAAAGGCCCTGACGCAGGCCTTCCTCAGCGCCCTTCACCATCTTCCCGGTCTCACGATATACGGACCTCTCAAGGCCGAAGAGCAGACGGCCACCGTGTCCCTCACCTTTGACAGCCTTCTTCCCGCCGGATCGGAAAATCTCCCCTCCGGTTGCGGCTCCATCAATCTGGCATGGATGGAGGAGGGCATCTCACCCGCCCATGCCGGGAAGAAACTGGGCTCCGAATACGACATCTTCGCGAGGGTCGGCCTCCACTGCGCCCCCCTGGCCCATCAGACCCTCGGGACCTATCCCGAGGGCACCGTTCGGATCAGTATGGGCTATTTCAATACCCCTGAAGAAATGACGTATGCAGCCGATGCCATCCGAAAGATCGTCGAATCCTGACAGTTCCGGCTAGACTTCCGTCCTTCTGTCCACGACGGCCACGGCTCGGCAGGGCGAGCCACTGAAACCCTTGAAGGGGGGCGGGAGAACGATGAGCCCGCATTCCTCTTCCTTGATGAGGATGAGGTTCCTGAGGGCCTCCAGGTGCACAACGTCCGCCCCCAGAAGGGTTTTGTGAATTTGTTCATCCGGATCACCTATGGGGCTGGGTGAGGGCGTGTCCATACCGAGCAGAGCGGGCCTCGTGGTAACAAGATACCGGGCCGCTTCCAGATCAAGGCACGGAAACCCCTCGAAGAAGTGGTCCTTCCTGAATTTGCGATCCCATCCGGTTTTCAAAAGGATTCGACTGCCGGGACCGAACCGGTCACCATGGGACTGCAGGTCTTGCCTCGTGATCGTGTCGCCTTCCTGCTTGTCCGTAAAATCCAGGATGACGGCCCTTCCGATAAAAGTTTCCAGGCGGATTTGATCCAATGTGCGGCCGCCCTGGATGAAATGGGAAGGGGCATCCAGGTGGGTGCCCATGTGATTGCTGAACCTTATGGACTGGACGGAATATCCGTTTTTTTCGACGGTTCTGGTTTCCCGGATTTCAGGCGACGCCTCTCCCGGCCACATCGGCATGTCTTCCGTGATGTCATAGGTCAAATCAATATAGATTTTCATTAGGTTCTCCGAAAAATGGTCTTGAACGTGCAGGGCGTTTGCCCCGGCGAATTCTTTTGCTTTTGAACCGCGATTATCCTACGTCTTTTCCAACGCATCCAATTCCGCCTGAAAGACCCGGTTGGATACCTGGACGAATTTGTCCATCGGCATGAGCTCCCGGCTGATTCCGGCCAGGGTCTCGGATGACATTGTCCCTTCACGAATGAGTTGTTGTCCAGCCTCCCCGGCCGCATCGAGAATATCCTTTACGGGCCGGCCCGCATCAAGCATGCCTTTGAAAGAGCCTCCGCAGGGACGGACCAGCGCACCGGCGAAATCCCGGCCGATGGTTCGGCAAAAGGCCTTCATGTGGGCCACCAGGGGGTCAAAATTGTCGGTTTCCCAGAATCCGCAAGTAGAGACCAGTACGAGCTTTCCCGGCTTGGTTCCACCCCGGCGGGGATGGCAGCAGTGCCCGTCCCGGATTTCGACAAAGGGAAGCACTAGGGGCACCAGCCGGTCCAAAAGATTCTTCATGGGGCCGCTGATTCCGTCAAAATAGACAGGTGTGGCAAATACCCAGATATCAGACTCTTGCAAGCGAGGGTAGAGTTCCACCATGTCGTCCTGATGAATGCAAACCCCCGGTTTCCGGAACCAGCAGTGGAGATCCCCGGCGCAGGGCCTGATCTTGAGTTTTTTGGTGAAGAAGAGTTCCACTTCGGCGCCCGCCGACCGGATTCCCTCCAAAAAGGGATTTAGGATCAGTGCGGTGTTGCCATTATCCGTATTGGGACTGCAGTTAATTGCCAGAACCTTCATCGGGCCTTCTCCTTTCATCAACGGTGAGGTCATGAGATGGTATAATAAAAGGTTATTATTTTTAAATGTCGATAAGGTTTTATGCGTGCAGAAAATGAAGCGCCACGGGCCTGCCGCCCGCCGATCCCCCATGGGCCGCACGTCGAAAGGGCAGGGCCAGTGCGATGCCCGCCCCTATGGCAACGCTCGAACCCAGGCTCGCCTTGACGTCGAGGAGGTCAAGGGGGGTCAATTGACCCCGAACCATGCAGCCGGGATCTCCGACCACGACGACCCTCTCCCGTCCGCCGGATCGCTCTATCACCTCAGTGAGGGCGTGAAAAACAGACGCATAAGGGCACCCCTCGCAGAAGGTCTTGCGGCTGGGCATGGGGCGGCTCTGATCTTCCCTCTCGGCCAGGGTCAGGCCGGGGAAGAGGGCTTTCAAGGCGGGCAGAAGATGTTGCGGAAAGAGTTCGCCTGCGGGGCTTCAGCATCGGTCATTTCGATAATATGATCGACGACGGGCGTGACCGGTGCACCCGGGTAGCCCGTGACCATGCCGACTCCCGCCTGCACTGCGCCCATGGCAATGGCAAAGGCCCCTGTGACGGGTTTTGTTGTACGCGGGTTTGATTTCAATGCAATCTTATTCTTCAGTCATCACCCATAAGTTCGGGTGTTACCCGTCCACCCGAAATTGTCATTGAGAGTATCTCGATGGGCGGTTTTTCACATTCGGTAGCTTTGTATTTTTCGAGGAATTGTTTCGCATAGTATCCGGCATCAGGGGTGAGGTAGATGGTCATCCCGGGCTTTTTGCCTTTTGTTTGAGCAAAGGCGTTCAAGGTTTCCGGAACATCTTTTGATGCCTTGATGGCTGCAAAATTGAATGAGACTTCACCCAGGATGCCTAGATCGATCTCTTGGGGTGGTAAGAAGATTTTATACCAAGACATAACGTTTTCCTTTCATGATTTACACACGTTCACCCACTGGGCGTCGGTGATCGTGCAGAGTTCGTTGGGCGAGATCTCGATACAGGAATTTCGGGATCCCGCAGCGGGGTAGACCTTTTCAAAGGCCTTGAGGCTTTCGTCCAGAAAGACGGGGATATCTTCTTCCAGGCCGAAGGGGCAAACACCACCGACAGGGTGTCCGGTCTTTTCCATGACCTCCTCCGGAGTCATCATCTTGCCCTTACCCTGAAATTGTTGTTTGAATTTCTTGTTGTCGATCCTGGCATCTCCCTTGGTCACCACCAGAATGTGTCGGTCTTTCACCCTGAAGGCAAGCGTCTTGGCGATCAGAGCCGGTTCGACCCCCAGGGCCTGGGCCGCCAGTTCGACGGTTTCCGTGCCGGCATCAAATTCCAGGATTTCATAGGTAAGGTTTTTTTTGAGAAAATAATTTTTTACGCTCTCAGCGCTCATCTTTTTTCTCCGAACGTAAACAATGCTCATGGCATGTCAGGAATCCCCGAGGACCTCGGCAAGGGCCGCAACCACAGTATCGATCTCCTCCCGGGTAATGACCAGGGGCGGCAGGAATCGGATGACCGTGGCGCCCGCCATGAGTGCGATGACGCCTCTATCCATGAGTAATTGAACGTATTTCCCGGCCTTTTCTTTGAGTTCGATACCGATCATCAGGCCGAGCCCTCGGACCTCACGTATTTTGTCATTTTCCAGGGCCTGGAGTTTCTCCATAAAATAAGCGCCCATGGCCTTTGACTTTTCAACCAGGCCTTCTTTTTCGATGACCTCGAGGGAGGCCAGAGCAGCCGCGCAGGCCGTAGGATTACCGCCGAAGGTGGAGCTGTGGCTTTTGACCGGGACAGCAATCCTGTCCGAGCATAAAATGGCGCCCATGGGGATGCCTCCTGCCAGGGACTTGGCCAGACAAAGGAGGTCGGGGTTGACAAACTGTTCGCAGGCGAACAGGGTGCCGGTTCGTCCGAATCCGGTCTGAACCTCATCGATGATCAGCAATACACCCTTTGCATCGCACAGATCACGCGCTTTTTGGAAATACTCCGGGTTTCCTATCCGGACCCCCCCCTCGCCCTGGACCACTTCCAGGATGACGGCGGCCGTGTCTTCACCCACGGCGGCCTCCAGCTTATCTAAGTTATTGAAAGGCACATGTTTGAGTCCGGGCAGCATGGGCGCAAACGGTTTCTGATATTCGGGTCCCCAGGTCGCGGCAAGCGCTCCCATGGTCTTTCCGTGAAAGCCCCGCATGGCGGCAACAATTCCCTTCCGGCCCGTGGTGGCCCGGGTAAATTTCATGGCCCCTTCAACCGCTTCAGTTCCGGAGTTGCAAAAAAACACCCGTGTCAGGTTTTTCGGGGCAAGGCCCACCAGTTTTTCCGCCAGTCGGGCCCGTACCGGGTTGTAAAACATGCTGTAGCAGTTCCCGAGCTCTCCGTATTGCTCGTAGACGGCCTTGGCGACGATCTCGTTTCCATGGCCTATATTGGACACGCCCACGTTGGCGGCGCAATCGATAAACTCCCTGCCCTGGTCGTCGTAAAGCCTGGCCCCTTTTCCACGGACCAGGACGATATCCCGCCTGGGATAGACCGGCAGTTCGTACCTCTCCTCCAGTTCTCTGGTATTCATGCTATCACCGTTCCTTTTCCGGTCAGCGCGTCGGCCACGGGATGCTCCGTGCGGCCGTCAGCGATAATTACCCGGCTTGCACCGTGTTCGACCAGTTTGCGAACGGCCAGCATTTTCCGCTTCATGCGACCGTCCACCTGCTCTTCCCGGGCCTCGAGTTGGGATGCCGGAATCTCAGCGATCACCGAGCTCTCGTCGTCCTTGTCTTCGAGGAATCCCGGCGCCTCGATAAGATTGATCACCGTATCGGCCTTGAGGGCCTTCTGAAGCACCCTGACCACGTCGTCGTTTTCCGTATTAACGGCCGTATTCTGCTCATCAATGATGGGCACCGTGAGAACGGGGACATACCCGTTATCCAAAAGCAATTCCAGGAAGGGTTTGTTGACCGTCTCCGGTTTTCCCGAATAATCCCGGACGATCTTCGTCTTTCCGTCCCGG
>CAZXWJ010000118.1:0-12779 GCA_964644375.1 uncultured Desulfobacteraceae bacterium
TGTTGACATAAAAAACGACATCGTCGAATGGCTCATAGAATACCCGTTCCTTGATATTGACATCCGCCCGTGACTCGACGATCCGAAAAGCGGTATCCTTAAAAGCCCGGTTGCCCCAGGGGGCCCCAAAAAAAGCAATAAAGCTTGCCATAAGGCAACTGATGAGGGATAGGGCGATGACAGCCGGCAGCATCTGGTAGAGGCTGATCCCCAACGAATTGAGAGCGATGATCTCGCTGTCCTGGGACATCCTGAGAAAGGCAACCAAAACGGCGATAAGTGCTGCGGCGGGCAGGGCGAAAAGAATGACATTTGGAAGAAGGAAAAAAATAAGTTTGAATATATGGGACGGATGGACCCCTCGATCAACGACCCATTCCGTAAGGGAAAGCATCCTGGTTCCCACTGTGATGAGGGTGAAAACCAGGATTGTGGATAGAAACGCAGGCCACATCTCATGAAATATGTATTTATGAATCGTAAGCTTCACGCTTTTTCTCCGAAAAGCACTAAGGGTAGGCCCCACATCGGCGAAAGCTTGCCGCGCTCGCTCTTGATTGTGGCGTCCCTGTCTCGTCGGGGGACGCTCGGTAGCCTATAACTCGCCGGATTGCTTTTCAAAAATGCCTTGCCTTCAAAAAATATAACAGGTAGAGATAATACATATTTTTCTTGGACCGGATGTCAACATTTAATAAGACTGAGCGCTAACCAAAGACAAAGATGGCATAAAATCCATGAAAATCTTCTCAGGCACGACTCAAACAAGGCCTTTTGGTCCCTCTCAAAGAGGCAAAAATCTTTATACTTATCTGATATTTCCAATCATAATATTTGGTTTTGCCATCAGATTATTCGTTTGTCTCAACCTTGGGATTATCAATCCTGACGGGGTCCTCTACATCCATCAGGCAAGGGCACTTTACTATGGAAACTGGGATCAAATTACGACATGCGCCTTGAATTATGTTTCCATGTATCCGCTATTGATCGCGAGCGCATACGGCATTTTTCACGAATGGATTCTTTCCGCCCAATCCATATCTATTGTTTTTGGCACGCTTCTGTTGCTGCCGACATACCTGCTGATGAGACGATTCTTCGACGAGCGAACCAGCGCTGCAACGACTTTGATCGTTTCTCTGATTCCCGCACTGGTGTCCAGGAGTGCGGATATTGTAAGAGATCCGGTGGCATGGTTTTTTGTCGCTTTCGGCGTTTATTTCTTTGTGTGCCAATTTAATTCTAAGAGATGCGTCTATTTGACACTGAGCAGTCTTTTTTTTATCCTGGCCGCTTGGAACAGGATTGAGATTGTCGTATTTATTTTTGCCTCCCTCATTTATCTCTCGCTTTTTAAGAATGAAGAAAGATACAAAAGAATACTCTATTTTATTGCCCCTTTTATCATTCTGGTTTCCCTATTGGCCCTTATATTGGGGATGACCCATTTATCAATAGACGATATTTTCCGAACCCATGCAATAATCGACAAATTATCTCGTCCGATTCTTGATTACAAGAACCTCCGGTCTATCTTGACCGTTATGATCGATCAACCGGAAGCCTCCCATCTTGAACTATTTTTGGAAAAGGCAAGGCACCTGGTTTGGTTGATCGCCCTTGGGACGCTCATCATTTACATGATAAAAGCTTTTTTTTATCCCTTCTTTCTTATCTTCATCCTGGGTCTACCAGGGACAAAAGCCAGGGCGAAAAAAGACAAACGCCTTATATATCTCCTCTTGATTTGCGCGTCCATGTTCGTGATGTTATATTTTCATCTTTTGCAAACGTGGATCATCGATACCCGCTTTCTCGTTCCTCTCATGATACCGGCTTGTGTTTTTATGGGGTTCGGAATAGAAAAAATAGATCATTTTATAGATTCCCGTTTCAGGACCAGGCCTGAAATAACTTTTTCTATCATCTGCCTGGTTGTTTTGGCTTTTGCATTGCCCAAAGATCTTAAATCAAGAGAGACCGATAAATCCGTCTTCAAAGACATTGGAAAGACTATCGCCCAAAGAGAAGGAAACGATTCTATAATAGATGTCGCGGCTTCCATGCATATCCTCCGCTGGACCGCCTTTTATTCGAATCTCAATTACCCCGGATCTCCTTGTCCCCAACCCTATAGCGATTTCAAATCCATCGTAGGCAACGACTACAAATATTTTTTGAATATCCTAAGACAAAGAGGCATCGAATATTTCATCTGGGAGGAAAAGCACTGGCCGAAAAACACATTTGATTTCATGTCCACATTCGACCCACACCATTTCAAGTCGATCAAGAGCTGGAATCACCCCGATACCGGTCAATTGACTCTCTTTGAGATCACTCATTAATCATTCGATATCTTCATAGGGTTTCACAGTGATTTTTTTTTGCGATTTTTTTGTATAGTTTTTCATGCCCGTCTGCAATGGTGTCCCAGGCATAATTTTTGGCTTTTTTTCTTGCCTCAATGCCCAACCGTTTTCGTTCAAGCGGGTCCATCAGGTGTTCTAAGGCGGCCGAAAGATCTCTTGAGTGGTTAAAGGTAAAGCCGTTAACCCCTGGTTCGATTAATGAGGATACACCGGAAACAGAGCTTGCGACAACGGGATGACCGCATGACATCCCCTCGAGGATGCTCATCCCGAATGCCTCGGAACGGGAAGGAAGCACAACCACATCAGCGAGAGCATAATAGTTTCCAACGTCTTTAGAATGTCCTTCAAAGGTAACTTTATCTGCGTTTCCTGATTTTCCCACAAGGTTCTGATAGTATCGCAGCCTCTCCCCTTCCCCCACGACGAACAGACGCATCCCGGGGCGCAACGCAGTAATCAACCGATCCAAACCCTTTCGACGAAACTCGGATCCTACAAATAATATGACCATTTCACCATCGGCGACATTCTTTGTCTTACGAAGATACTCTCGTTGCTTCAGTACCGAATTCGGGCTGAATTTTTCAGTGTCCACGCCTGGAGGAATAACAGTAATACGTCTGCTACCTGGATAAAATTTCAGGATATCCTGCTTGATGGTATCTGAAACAGCAATGAGCCAAGATGATTTCATCTGTCTATTTTCAAGCCACAGATAAAGGGCACTTCTCGGACTCAGGTAAACCCGATTAATCCTTTTCAGTAGAGGGTATTTAAGCATACTTCCCCTGTAGGAAAAGGTGTGAATGGTCAAGATATCCTGAGCATAACCGCGTTCATGAGAGTGGATCACGTCGTATTTCTTACCTTTGAGCATGCGCGCAGTTTCCCGGGCAAAGATAACCGAGTCGAGGACACTGGACAACCTGGATCCCTTCAGTACATGATGAATATTGAGACCCGTAGCGTACTTCATATCGATGGTTCTTGCATAAAGGTCGACTTCATGCCCCTTGTCTAATAGCCGTCGGGTGACCTCAAAGGCATATCTTTCAGAACCTCCAGTCGAAATGAAACTCTTCACTATCACGGCTATCTTCAGTTTTTCTTTTTTGTTCATCTCCATAGCGAAATAATAGATTCAATTTTTATTTTCTTACAGTGGTATGTTTTCATTGAACCACATTACCCGTATAGTTCAATAGGAGAGATTACCCAATCGCCCTGCAGCCTTTTTGCCCCCGAAATTATCGATCGAAGAAATAACCGAATTTAGCAACCATTGACACCCAACGGCAAAGCACCTATACTTTTTGCCACAAAGAGCGGTCTTTTATCCCCTCTTGAAAGTGCCATTCGGCGAATCGATCTCCAAGAGCATTGTTGCGCTGCATAGATCCGGTGCATTCACCGATTTCACTATAAGGCGTGGACAAAAAAGGGATAGGTGGCGCGAGGCATGCCCCGGAAAACGGACACATATTGAGTCGCAATGACAATATCGGTTGCCATAATAACGAAAAATGAGGCTGACAGATTACCCGAATGCCTGAATAGCCTGACCTTTGCAGATGAAATTCTGGTTGTAGATTCGGGCAGCACCGACCACACGGTTTCCATTGCCGAAGAATTCGGCTGTCGGGTGTTATCGGAGCCCTGGCGAGGGTATGCCGGACAAAAACAATTTGCGGTGGATAACTGCCTCCACGACCTGGTTTTGATCCTGGATGCGGACGAGCGAATTCCCGTGGAAACGGCCCAAGAAATTAAAAGGATTAGCCGAAATGAAAGGCGGACATTCGCCGCCTACAGTTTCTCCCGTAAGAATTTTTTTCATGACCGTTGGATCCGCCATTGCGGTTGGTGGCCGGACCGTATCGTCCGCCTTGTAAACCGAAGGCAAGGGCAATTCAGTGAGCGCCTGGTTCACGAGCAATGGCTTGCACGCGGGCACGTTAAGACCCTGGATTTTTCTATTGGGCATTACAGTTTCCGAAATTATTCGGATCTTATCCACAAGATGGAAACCTATTCCACCCTTTCGGCCCTTGAAATGCTTCGAAAAAGAAAACGCGTGGGCTGGTGGGCCCCCATAACCCATGGCTTTTGGATGTTCCTGCGCACCTATCTGCTGGAACGGGGAGCCTTAGAAGGTTTTGACGGTTTTATGATTGCGGTCCTCAATGCGGGCGGTTCGTTTCTGAAGTATGCCAAATATCGTGAAATGAAAATTTTCAAGGAAACATCAACCGAATTTTAGAGAGAAAATATCCTCAAACCTCCATGAAAATATCCCTGATCATCACGACCTTTAACTGGCCGGAAGCCCTCAAGGCAACCTTAAAGACGGCGATTCGGCAGAGTTTGCAATCTTACGAGATCATCGTGGCGGACGACGGATCCGGTCCCGAGACCGCAAAAGTCATCCAGGAAATTCTCGGACCCTCTCAAGTCCGGTGGTGCCACGTCCGTCAGGAGGACACGGGCATCCGCCAGGGCAGGGTCAAGAATCTGGGAGTAAAATTTTCGACCGGTGCCTACCTGATCCTTGTCGACCACGATGTGCTGATGCATTCCTGTTTTGTCGAAGACCATATGGACGCCGCAAAACCGAATATTTTTCTGCAGGGCAAGAGATCCTTCCTGCCGGAAGCATGCACGAAAGCCGTTTTGAAGGCGGATTGTTTTGTCCCACCCTCCCCATTTCTCCGGGGCCTGGAGAACCGAAAAAATGCGGTTCGGGCCCCGAAAATAGGACGAATGCTGGGAAGGGAGCGCACTTTCCAGACGTCTCTGAGGGGCTGCAACCTGTCCATGAGCAGGCATAATTTTTTAAAAGTGGACGGCTATGACGAGGTCTTTGATCAACTGTGGGGAAGAGAAGATTCAGACATCTGTTACAGGCTTTTCCATAGCGGAGTCAGGTGCAAGAACCTTTGGTTTTCGGCCCTCCAGTATCATCTCTATCACCCGGTAACAAAAAACAGAAAAAGAGACCGCCTGGATGACGAGTTGGACAGAATTTGCAGTGAAAAACGTACGCGTGCCATCAAAGGATATTCGCAGGTCTCATCGGAAGGGGAAATCATCGCCGCCAGCAAGGGATTCTAGAGGGCAGAATATTTTTGTTCTTTGACCCTCTCATTTTGACAGGGATTTTTCATCCAGGATTTGCCGATAGATCTTTCCGACCTGCCTCGCTCTACAATCCCAGGTTTCGGCAGACGCTTGCCTTCGAGCGTTTTCAGCCATCAAGCCCCGAGTTACCGGGTCAAGCAACCTTTTCAAGGCACCCGCCATATCCAAAATAGACGGATCCCTTTCCAGAACAAATCCGTGAACACCGTCTTCTACAAGATCACTTGCCCCTACAGTTTTTGCAATAATCGGCGGAAGCCCCGCAGCCATCGCCTCGAGAACAACCATCCCGAAGGTGTCGAAGGTCGATGGCATGGCAAAAAGATCGCCGGCAAAATAAAAATTTTCCACTTCTTCGGACGGACCTGCGAAAATGACACGATCTGCGATTTGAAGTTGGTTGGCCAGTCGTTTAAATTTCTTATAATTCCCTTTTCCTACAATCAGCAACTTCAAGTCAGGCGCTCGCGACGCTTCCTTGTTCAAGACGGCCATGGCCTTCAGGATGAGGTCGAGTCTTTTGATTTCGAAATTCATACCGACAAACAGTATGACCGTATCCTGAGAAGAGACCCCGTACTGTGCTCTGATCTTGCGGCGGATTTCCCCTTTTTTGTTGTTCTCGAACTTTGTGAGATGAATTCCCGGATGGATGACGCGAACATGTCCCTCCAACATGGGATAGAGTTTGAGGATCTCCCTTTCCGCCAATTTGGAGACCGGCATGACAAGTTGAGTCGATCCGTCTGTGAAACCTTTCTTTTCTACCCAGGCAGTGCATCTGTCAAAAAGGCTCAAGGACTTATGGCGCACATCCCTTATCCAAGTCCGATGAGGAATGCCGTGCATCGTCATCAAATCCATTTTAAAGATGCGTTCGTGGCTGTGCACCAAATCATATGATCGAAAAGCGGTCATCTTATTCATAAGATATGCAAAAAAAACCGGACGAAGAAACCGCGGGAAAAGAACTTTGGGAATCTTATGAAAGTTGATCGTTCGACTTTCACTGCTCCATGCATTGCAGAAGACATCGATTGTAAAGTCGTCAAACCTGGACAGTCTTTCGGTGAGTTCGAACACAAATTGTTCGGCACCGCCTAACAAACCGTATTTGGGGACGATGACGGCAATTTTTGTCAATTTTGTTTCCTGCTTATGATCTCTTTGAACCACACGATCCATAAAATTCATTAGAAGGTAAATCCTGATGCTGCCCCCCTGAACATTGTTTCCTCATCACTCTGAATTCTTCGGGACGGCAATGATCGCGATACTCGACCCGGAATACATCTTTGAGATAAGGCGTGCAAACGGTTTGAGCAAGGAGATGGGGCTCAACTTCTTCTTGACTACATCCGAATGATAGTCCTTATATTTAACAACCTTGAAATGGTGTTTATCAAGCAACATCTTCATGCTGTGATAGTTAAAATGCCAGAAGTGATAGGGCAATGACCAACCATCCCAATCTCCCTTCAAGTATCGGGCATCAGTTCCTTCGTAGTTCGGAACGTCAATCACCAAAATTCCGTCTTTCTTAAGCCATTTTTTTGTTCTAGACAGGACCAAGCTGGGATCTTGAGTATGTTCCAGAAAATGCCACATGGTAATGATATCGAAATGATCCCCGGGTAAATCAGTATCCAATATTCTCCCCGTTTTAACCGGCAGTTTAAGCCTTTGGGCAGCATGGGCACTGGCCCACTCCGAAACCTCCAATCCGGTTACTTCATATCCATGCATCTTGGATGCATAAAGGAAATAACCATAACCACATCCGATATCAAGTAATCGACCGGACTTTTTTTCAGATGAAACAAACTTAATTCTGTGTTTTTCACCGTTGAGTCTTTGTTTTAACCCCTTCGACCCTATCTCTAGACCTTCATCGTATCGCTCCTCAAAATAGTTTTTCTGATAGAGCTGACTGATTTCTTCTTCAGAAGGGCGAGGATCAAGAAACCCAAGGCCGCAATTTATACACCGATACACTTTCCTCGAGTCGTTTTCAATCAACAATTCCTTTTCTCGAGTCCCGCACAAAATACATTTTTCAGGCGCTCTCTCCACACAAAACCTCCTGCATATTAAATAGACCATCAGTCTTGAAGAGCTTTCCACCGTCTTCCCTAATGAATCGAATGACAATCTCTCTACAAACTTCGTCTAAACCTACTAAAAACCAACTGGTACTTTTCGAGTTTTTTCCTAGACCTCTCCTTGTTGCCGAGAAGGCGTATTGTTAACCTAAGAGTTAGGATCCTCCATAAGGCCTGCATTAGATTTTTCAACCTAATACGTTTAATCGCCTTGTTAGAATAGTGCTTGTGGTAAAAGACAAATTCGGCATCCAGTTTCTTGTTCCATACCTGCACGGAAGGCACTCCCGTTTCGCTTTTTCCTCCCCAGTGAACCACCACCGCATCAGGAATATATCCAATAGGAAAACCGGCCTTTCTCACCCTCAAACATAGGTCTTGCTCTTCGCCATAAAGAAAAAAGGCCTCATCAAACCCCCTCAGTTCATTAAAAAAATTTCGGCGTATGATCATACTGGCGCCCAGGACCCAGGCGATTTCTCCCTTGACATCTATCAAGTCATTTTTGGCAGACCTTTCCCCGGGATAGTGCATCTCCACAGAGGGTTGAGGTGATCCATCCGGATTGACGATTCTTGTCCCAGCAAGGCCAATATCAGGATGTGAATCCATGAAGTTGAGCATTGACTGAAAGGCTCCTGGTTTCAGTTCCGTATCCGGGTTGAGAAAATATAGATAACGACCGGTTGTGCCCTTCGCAGCCTGATTATTTGCCTTGGCGAATCCGGAATTATGATTGTTTGCGATAAGGCGAACGTCGGGGAATTCTTCCCTGACCAGTTTAACGCTACTGTCCCGGGAGGCATTGTCTACAACGACGATTTCGGTTTTGCAGGGAGCATCCGCCTCAATGGAGCGAAGGCATTTAGCAAGAAGCTCTGCCGTATTGTAATTAACAATAATGACTGAAAGATTACATTGATTCTCAGGGTACATGGCGATTGTCGATCTCTCTGGGCTTTACGCAACGGCCGAGCATGGCATGGGTCGAAGTCAATGCAGTCATGAACCCTGCAAGACCGTCCGGCAGGCCCGGCTTAAGCAAATACACGTCGAGGAAATTGAAGATCGAATGGGTCCTTGAGACGCTGCTCAATAGATTACACCGCCCCCTAAACGATGGTACAAATGCTCATACCGTTTCGTAATCCTGCGAATGTCATAACGGTCCTCCACCCGTTTTCTGGCCGCTTTGGCCTGCCCCCGCCTCATTTCCCTTCCCTGGTCGAGTTCCTCCTCCCAGGCATGGGCAAGCGCCTCAGCGTCCCTCACGGGTACGACACGCCCGGTATCCCCAACAACTTCGGCGGAGTCACCTACTTCTGTGACAACGCAGGGTACCCCGCTCGCCATGGCCTCGCCTATTACATTGGAAAAGCCCTCACCCAAAGAAATACAGCATGCAATGTCCAATGCCGGCAAGATTCTTTCCACATCGCTCCGTTCTCCCAATAGATGAAACCTTTTTTTGAAATGATACGGAATCTTTCCAGTCAGGGCACGATTCTCCCATGTGATGCCCTTGCCTGCCAAAATAAAATGGACATTTTTTCCTCGATCGATCAACAGAAGCGCAGCATCGATAAAGGTTGGGTGGTCTTTCATGGGGTCATAGCGTGCGATGAACCCGATAAAAAAAAGCCGATCAAAACCTTGTTCGATGTGCCGGTTTTCTCCACCACCATTCAGACACAAAGCCTCTACCAATCTCGATTTTGCATTTTGGTCAGGCTTAAACCGGCTCAGGTCGAACCCGTTGGGAATGACTTTCCATCTCTTCGCCTTGTAACCAAGCCCAATGTGGTGGCGGACGCCCGCTCCGGAATTGGCAATAATGGTATGCGGCAGGAAAGAAAGATGTGCGCATAACCACACTGTCCATTTTGTGGTGGTTCGATATTTTTCAAAATCTATGTAAGAACAACGAATATTCCAGCAGATTTTTTTGACACCGGCCAGTTTCCCAAAAATGAGCCCAAGCAGGTCGGCATGATAAAGCCATGTCTGCAAAACATCCGGTCTGAAGACTCGCAGAAGACGATAGAGCATTGCAAGCCTCAGAATACTCAGAGGACTTTTCCTCAGATCCAGGTAATAAACGGGGATTCCCCGTCCTGTCAGTTCCTCTCCTATGCGCCCCGGTTTTGAAAGGCACATGACATGGTTCACGAATCGACTGCGATCCATTCCCAGCACAAGCTTCTGGAGCATCATCTCCGCCCCGCCCGTATCCAGGGTGGTAATCAAATGGCAGATCGACAGCTTTGACGGACGATTCAACTTTGTTCTCTCTGACCGTCAAAAATTTCACCATATCGTCCACATTGCTTTAAAACAATGTATATAGCTAGAACAGCAAACGCTAAGGCATAGTTAATTTCTTTAAGTTCATCTAAAGCAGATAAGACACATTTCTCGAAAGGCAAAAGAATGACGATTCGGAATGCAAGATAATTGGCGATAAATATGCCGCCAATCCATAATGGTATTATTGGTATTCCCAAGTATTTCAAAAATATATTAGCCTTTTTTGAACAACTGTTTGCCAAAGGAATAATGACACAAAAACCGAGCCAAAAAATAGAAAAAAGTCTATTCATGTTCAACAATAATTCAACAAATGATTTTTCTGAGCCATCCGGGTTAGATCCTTGGAACAACCATATATTATGGATATTGAGCTCTTTCTGGGCATTTAACTCAATAAAAAATCCTGGGGTTTGCCACCCAAATATTCTTTGACCCCAGCTTATCTCCTCTCCAAAACAAACAAAAAACAACACCGCAAATAAACCAAAAAAAAAATTCCTTTTCCTTAGTTTCCCCAAAAATATATTTTGTCCATTCCCTGGATTCAAATACAAGAACAAAAATGCCAAAGATGATAAAAAAAACAATCCTGCCCCTGCGGTTTCTAATAATCCATCTTCTCTAGCCAGTTGAACAAATATGCCGTTTTCGAGCATAACAAAAAACAAAAAAGAAAATGCGAATATTCCATATACTATACCTATTATCGTAAATTTTCTTTTCATTTTTCCGTTTGGAATCTTATACATGTTTTCTAGGATTAATCCTGCGATAAGTTATTTTAGTACGCCAAAACAGCTAACAAGACTTTCCCCGGGGCATCAACTCCGCCCGTTCTTATCCAGAGTAATCATCAAATGGTAGATTGACAGCGTTGAAGAACGATTCAACCGTCAGGTCTCTCACAAACGAAAAGTCCGTCGTACCTGGCGATTACATCTTTCTGTTTAAATCTCTTTGGCAAGAGGGACACCTTTGGCCTACGTTGGAATTTGGAGAAACCCTCATCAATAGCTTTCACGAGTGCATCAACGTCCCCATCAGTCACCAAAGTCCCCTGCGAAGGGTCTTCAAAAATTTCGCTCACACAGCCCGCACAATCAAAAGCAATCACGGGTGTTCCACAACACAGGGATTCAAGAACGACATTCGGAAGGCCTTCCCAACGAGAGGACAAAACGAACAAGTCAGCTTGATGAAAATACGGATAGGGCTCGTCCTTGAAACCTGCCAGAGAAACCTTATTCGACAGGCCCAGTCTTCGTATTTGCGCTTCCAGGTCCTGTCTGTCTGGTCCCTCACCCAGAATGGTTAAATGACTCTCAGGCCTTTTCTTCACAAGTTTTGATATGGCCTTGATGAGCAAATCAAAGCCCTTTTGTCTTGTGAGAGACCCTGAAGCGACTAGGTTTAATTTTTTGGCGTCAAATAGTCGAACGGATTCCTTCATCTCTGCATGTATTTCTTTTTCTCGCACGGCATTTGGGATAACGATCATTTTGTTCCGATTTATTTTAAAACGCTCATGCAATTCACGCTTTATACCTTCTCCAGGACAAACAATGACATCCGCAGCAGAATATAAAAATCGATATAATATTAAAAAAAGGTGATATTTAGCGCTCCCGTAGAAGGCCTGAGAAGGCATGTTACTTTCCCTGATAAATACTTTTGTTCTTTTCGGGATAAGCGGTTTGATTAACAAAGCGGCAAGATTCATATGCCCGATACTTGTGAACACCACATCGGGTCTTATTTTACGCACCACCGCTGCAATTCGAAACACGGCTTTTCCCACCCGATCAAAGCCTAACACATATATCGAAACATCCTTTGGAACGTAACCCAGGAGCGGGCCGCGAGGATCGACTATTATAAGATGAATATCAAATTTACTTCGATCAAGGCTCTTCAATAAATTCAAAAAGACCCTTTCCGAGCCACCGATTTGACCGGAAGGAATTACGAGAAGAATTCTCTTCTTAGATAATCCACGATGCTCATGACGGTCTACCCTTTTAAACTTCAACATCTGTGCCCATCATTCTTTCATAATGATATTTTGAATTTGAAATGATGTATCTTTTAGCCCCATATCCCCCCACTTTTCGTTAATACAATGTTAAAGTGAACAGAAATGAGCCGATTAAGGTATGGAATATTGCAAATCAGTCTTTCCAAGGAGAGAAGATCAAAATCCAGTTTTTTTTACGATATCGCCCATCTTGGCGCCTGCTATCCTGAAGTAGCGAATGAATTTGACTTGCAGGCCATGGGGTTCGAAGAGTCTGATCAATCTTCGCGCTGTGACAATCCTCTCTACACCGTAATAGGTAACCTGCCCATTATCGAGAGTCATCCGCTTGAGGGTCTTGAACCCCCTTCTTTTAAATAACTGCAATTGCATGAATACATTGTAGGCATTTGGCTCGCTGATGATCAGCACCCCGTCTTTTCGCAATAAGCTAGAAATCTTTTTGACTCTCTCGAGCCTTGGTTCCAGGTGGTGGAATGTCTCCTCTAAAAAAATGATATCAAACAGTGCAGTTCTTTTTACAGTTCCAAATGACGTTCTGTCCATACTCCTTTCAGATACCCGTCAAGGTTTTCAGTATAATTAGAATAATATCGTTTGAATATTTTTTCAGCCTTTCCCTGCGAAAAATCTACATTGAACCACCAGTTTAAGAAATCCCCAGCATTGTCAAGTGGAACCCGTTGTGTGATCTTAATCAAGGGAACCTCCAGAAAAGTATTTGCAACCAATCGCTTCCAAAACCTTCCGATTCATAGTTGGTTCCCATCCGGAAATGAACAATTTTCAGGACTTAGGAAAAAAGCGAGTTTCGCC
>CAZXWJ010000119.1:0-12778 GCA_964644375.1 uncultured Desulfobacteraceae bacterium
CCGGAGACCGTGTGGGCCTCCTGATACTCACTCATATTGATGGTAATGACGTTCTCTTCACCGCCGTAGAGGAGTTCGGAGAGGGCCAGTGCGGTTTCGGTCTTCCCGACGCCGCTCGGGCCCACGAACATGAAGACCGCGGTCGGTTTCGAGGGGTCATCGATCCCGGCATGGGCGGTCCGGATCATCTGGGCTACGGCCGCAAGGGCATGATCCTGGCCGATGATCCGCTCACCGAGCAACGGCTCCATATTGAGGACCGTCTGGATCTCGTCTGCCAGCATTCGGCCGGTGGGAATGCCGGTCCAGCCCGAGATCACCTCGGAGACGGTCTGACCGTCCACCGCGATCTGGACGAGGGGATCGTCGCCCTGGGCGTCCGCCAGCTCGGCCTCGAGCTTTTTGTGGTCTTCTTTTTTATCCGCCAGGGTGCCGTCATCGGGGTTTTGTTCGTAGATCTCCTGCATCAACTGCCTGGCCTCTGTGATTCGAGTGGCGATTTCCATTTCTTTCTGCCACTTGGCATGCAGTGCTTCCTGCCGCTTCTCCACCGCCTCCTTTTCCGTGGCCAGGACCTTTAATCGTTCCTGGTGGTCCGTACCCATGAGGGTTTCTCTTTCAAGGATTCTTGTCTCCCGTTCGATCTGGCCGATTCGCCTGGACACTTCTTCAAGGGCCGGCGGGCTGGTGGCCAGACCGATGGCCACCCGGGCGCAGGCCGTGTCCAGGACGCTGACCGATTTGTCCGGCAGTTGTCTTGCCGGCAGATAGCGATGAGACAGCCGCACCGATTCCATGAGGGCTTCATCGGTAATCATGACGTTATGATGCTTTTCAATAAACGGCCCAATGGCCCGCATCATGACCATGGCCGTCTCCTCATTCGGTTCCTCGACCTTGACCACCTGAAAGCGCCGGGCCAGGGCGGCATCCTTTTCAAAGTATTTCTTGTATTCCGACCAGGTCGTGGCCGCGATGGTGCGAAGCTCGCCTCGGGCCAGGGCGGGTTTGAGTAGATTCGCAGCGTCTCCGGAACCGGCGGCGCCCCCTGCGCCGATCATGGTATGGGCCTCGTCGATAAAGATGATGATGGGGATTGGCGAGGATTTGACTTCGTCTATCACCGACTTGAGCCGGTTTTCGAATTCACCCTTGATGCCTGCGCCGGCCTGCAGAAGACCCAGATCAAGGGTGTGGATGGCCACGCCTTTGAGAGGTGCGGGCACATCACCCTCCGCGATCCTGAGCGCAAACCCTTCCACCACGGCGGTCTTTCCCACGCCGGCCTCACCGGTGAGGATCGGGTTGTTCTGGCGGCGGCGGATCAGGATATCCACCATCTGTCGAATCTCAAAATCCCGTCCCAGCACCGGGTCGATCTCGCCCTTTGCGGCCTTTTCCGTCAGGTTGATGGTGAACTGCGCCAGGGCCTGGCCTTTGCCGTCGGGTGCAGTGGGGGCTCCGGTCGCAGCCGCGATCCCTGCCGAGGCGGCATCTTTTTCTTCCACGGAACCGGAGACAATATCGTTCAGGTTTTCGTCCAAGGTCTCAAGGGAAATCTTTTTGAAATGGCCTGAGCTGGACTTCAGCATACGCGCCGTCTCTTCATTGCTCATCAGGGCAAAGACGATGTGGCCTGAACGAACACTCGGGGACCGGAATTCTATGGAGGCCGCCAGCCAGGCCTCCTGAATCATCTTCGGGATTCGGGGCGAAAGGGCCGGGGTGCGGGCATTGCCGGACTTGAAACCCTCCATGGCCCGGGTCAGATCCCCTATCAAATGCGCATCGTTGATTTCAAAGTAACGCAGGATCTTTTGAATATCCGTATCCGGTAATTCAAGGAGTTTGATGAGGAAGTGTTCCAGATCTACTTCGTAGTGGGTCTGGGAGAGACACAGACCGGCCGCCGATTCCAGTGCGTTCCGGCAGGTGCTGTTCAACTTTTCGATCAGGGATTTGAGATTCGATACGACCATGCATGTGCTCCTTTACGTTAGCTGTTGAGTCGATGAGCCAATGAGATGGTAAGCCATTGAATGAACGCCTAAAAGCTTATGAGACTAACAACTTTTGGGCTTAAGGGCTCTTATACGTCCTTCTCCTCAAAAGTAATAAACGGGACTTCAGCATGGCGCACCTCGGGGCTCTTCACCCAGGTGGTCCAGCCAAGCTGAGGGGCTTTCGGGCCGGTTGCGCCCAGAATGCACGGGGGTACTTCCTCTCGTTTGAGAATCACCCGGACATCGAACTCGAATTCCAACCCGACCATGTAAGTAACCAGGGAAAAAATCGGACCAAGCAGGTCGCCTGAGGGGAGAAACCGCAAAAAATCTGCATAGGGCATGGGCCCCAGATTGATCCTGAATTTTGTCTGGCTTTCCCAGACGTAACTCCCGCATACCGTGTCCATCCCGAGCCGGCTGTTAATCATGCCGATAGAGGTCTGGTCTTCGGGGCTCAGAGGCAGCATGCGTTCGACAAACTGCTCGATATGAACGGGGGTGCCGGAAAAATAGGCGATGGATACCTCCAGGGCTGCTGCCGAGGGGACCTGCCGTGAGAGTAATCCGCTGAAAAATACCAGCGACTCTTCGGCAAACCCGATCCGGTCTGTCAGGCTCGGCATGCCGAGACCGATGAGGCTCTTAAGATATCCTGACAGACGATCTCCTGCGCCCGGCAGGTAGCTGACCGGGAATTGATTTTTTTTCCAGGCAAGATAAAAAAGGGAGACCAGGCGATGGTGAAAAATATCCAGAAAATGCGTCAGACCGAGGTCCTTATGACGAACTCTCTCCACCGCCAGGGCATTGTACCAATGGGGCAGCACACCGGATGGGCCGATCAGCCCCAGGAAGGCCACATCCATTTCATCGGCCTTTCCATCCTCGCCCTTTCGAAGGCCGGCAATCTCGCTCGCCGGAAATGAAAAACCCGGTTTCACCGAAAACCGCACCGGTTCTTTGTCAGGCGTCAGGGCCTCGCCGATGGGCTTTTTTTCAGGATGCATCGCCTCCAGGAGGCGGACGGCCTCGAAAAAGGAGAACCTGTAATATTCCTCAAAAAGACGATCTTTCAGAGGAGTATTCGATTGCCGTTCCTGGGCGGCCATATGCATAAAGCCTCTTTTTTTTGGATGGTCTTTGCAATCAGTTGCGAAAAGGAATTGATGGATACGTACTGTCCGAGGAATCTTTCGAGGATGCAGGCAAACAGAAAGAGCCCGGTCCCGACATATTTACTTTCATCGAAGGTGACGGTCACCTGCACCCCCCGGCAGAAGGACTGACCCACCCTTTTCGTGATATGCTGCGACTCCAGGGATGTGATGCCCTGTATTTGTTGCCTGGTAATAGGCGAATTTTCAAAATCATACAGCGTCAGGATCTCCTGAAGGGCTTCTTTTCCTCCCTGGGCAATAGAGAGGTGATTAAGAGACAGATGCGATATAAGCCGCCATTGCAGGGCCGCTCCCAGAGACGGTCTGAGGCTTGGGGTCGCTTTCAGGAGGCACCGGATCCGGCTGACAGGCGCCGCTACCTCCAGGAAGAAATCCCCCCCCGAATCGCCGAAGGGCAAGCGGGAGGGCAGGTCTCGATTGGTGCAGGTCGAGTGCAGCGTGACGACTTCCACCCCGGGATCGGCGGGGTTGAAGTTGAGGTCCGTAAAGGAAACAAAGACTTCGGTCCCGTTATCGTTCTGTTTCCCTGAGGCGCGGCGCCGCATGTGCCAGAAGGCCCGTTTTTCCTGCGGATCTTCCTCCTCAAGGTGATGGCGCAGGGAGTAAAAGGGTTTAAAATCGAATGCCTTGTCAGGGGATGCCGCCGAAGAAGCGAAAACCCGGTCGATGCTGAACACCTCCGTGGTGTCCTGTCTTCTCATGTCCGGGACGACGCGGTATTCCCACTGCTCCTGTTCGATCCTTATGGGTTCGGCAATCCGTTTAAAGAGGTTGACTGCCGGGGCGGCATTGAGGCAAAAGGTATCTTTATTGACGACCAGATTGGATTTGGAGACCCTGTCCAGGTAGATCAGGATCTCCAGGGTGTCCTCACCTTCTATTTCAGCCAATTTTTCCAGTCCACAAAGATCAAAGAAAAGGAACTTCTCCGGAAAGCAGAAGTATTCGAACAACAGCAGGTAGCCGGGGAAAGATCTCTTGGAGAAAGGCATCATGCCCTCATCCGCGCCGAACCCCACAGGTTCGATATCCTCGGGACGCAATAAAACCGTCTTCCCTGTGCCCTTTTTTCCGGTTACCTCGCATTCAACATGGCAGATATTGTTGAATAAAAGTTCATGGAGGTGATAGACGTGCTGCGACGGGGCATTGAGGAAAAAGCGAAATTTCCGCCATTCCAACTGGGAAATCTTCAAATTGTTGTAGGTCTTGAGCCGAATGGCAATTACCTGCTGGGCGCCCTTCACAAGCCGCACAGGTTCCCGGAGTTCGGCCGACACCACCTCGATCGGCCACAGGTTGACAGGGTAGCAGGTACTGAACTGGCAGGGTGTGCCGTTGACCGGTTTTGAAAACAAAGGGGTGTCTTTTTCTATCCGGTACCCGCTCGGTGTAATATTCTGCCGTATAGGTTCAAAGGATACCACCGACATGGACGGTATGGGATTGACATAGTGGGGGTAGGTGATATTGAGGAGCGATTCGGTGATTTCGGGAAAGTCGTCATCGATTTTTCTGTGAATCCGTCCGCTGATCAGGGCGAAGGCCTCGATCAGGCGCTCGGTGTGTGGGTCTTCACACTTATCAGGTTCCAGCAGCAGTCGGCCCGCGATCTTGGGATACTTTCGGGCAAATTCCGCTCCCATCTCGCGGATAAACGTCAGCTCACGTTCGTAGTACTTAAGAAGACTGTCTTCCATACCTATTCTGTTTGTCGGCTATTTTTGTATAACGTACCGGCCCCTGTCGGGGTCAAAGTAGGTGTCAAATATCACAGGCTCTGTTTCAGATTCAACAACCAGCATTCCGGTAATTCTTAATCTGACACTTCGGCCCTTTTCCGTTCCTTTCTCAAGACGCACCGTGACGTTTTTCAGCCTGGGTTCAAACCGTGAAATCGTCTTTTCAATGTCAAGCCGCAACCGCTGCCTGACGGACGGACTTCGGGGACTTTCGGACGTAAAATCTCCCAGTCCGTACATGAAGACGGAATTATGGATGTCTCTGTATGAGACCGGTACCGGTAGTATGAGACGCCTGGTGTTGAGGAGGTTCTCCAGATCCCTGATGACGGTGGCCTTTATTTGCCTGATACCGAATAAGGGGTTCTGGACAGGCTCCCGGCCGACCTCCGGTTCGTTGTCCAGAAGCCTGTCCAGTATAGATGCCCGGCTGTTTTGGCGGTCTTGCATGTCGGGTCGGTAAAGGATTACATCGGTTTATTTTTCGTAAGATCCCAACCGGCCGGAACCTTCCCCTGGGCCTTTCCATCGCGGTCAAACGGCGTGTAGGTCAGTGTGATCTTGCCGTAATTGAATGTAACGGATTCCGTTGCTTCACCGCCACCGCCGCCGCCCGTGCTGACGGAACTGATAATAACCTGTTCCAGTTTATATTCCATATACACCGCTTTGCTGCCCGTGGCACGGCATAATTCAAGCTTGACCTCTTTGACAGCGTCCCCCTTGGCACAGGCCTTCATCAAAAGGGGTGATGATTTATCCATGAGTTTAACGATGCTCAGGTCCTGAAAGTCAGCCCGCTGGCCGGCCGATGACGATGTTGCGCTCACTGCAGCAGCAGAGGCCATCTGAGAAACACCCCAGTTGTAAGACATCACCTCTATCCAGTCCTTGTGTTTGTCATCCGTGCTCTCACCCTTGATGCCGTCGATCTGTATGAAATTGTCAGAAGCCATAATCTTTCTCCTTTTTTATGAATTCAATGTTTGTTCTCTGGCTGTAATCCGTTTCCTTTTGGCTTAGATTATTTTCTGCCTCATCCTACTTTCAATAGCTTGAAGGCTCAATAGCCCACCGGCTATCTTATCCCTGTGCCGGGGGCGGCAGTTCCGCAACCAGCCGCAGGGAAATCGCCAGTTCGTCCAGTTGATAATGGGGTTTCAGGAATGAAACGGCCCGATAGGCGCCCGGTTTTCCCGGGATCTCGCTGACATCGATCCTTGCTTCCCGCAACGGGTACTTGGCCTTCATGTCCTGACCGGCGTTGTCGTCGAGGAGGACATAATTGCTGATCCACTTGTTCAGGAAGTCTTCGGCATTTTTGCGCGTCATAAAACTGCCGACCTTGTCCCTCATGATGGACTTCAGGTAATGGGCAAATCTTGCGGTGGCAAGTATGTACTGCAGTTGTGAAGACAGTCTGGCACTGGCATTGGCTGAATCGGAATCATAGACCTTTGGCTTATTGGCGGTCTGGGTACTGAAAAAGGACGCATAATCGGTCCCCTTGCAGTGCACAAGCGGAACGAATCCCAGATCGGCAAGCTCCTTTTCCCTCCTGTCGGTAATCGCAATCTCGGTGGGACACTTGAGTGCCACATCCCCCTCGTCCGTCTTGAAGGTATGGACCGGGAGGTCCTGCACCAGACCGCCGCCTTCCACGCCCCGAATGGCGGCGCACCAGTGGTATTTGGCAAAGGCCTCGGTCAGCCGGGTGCCGAGGGCGTAGGCCGCATTACCCCACAGATACTGCTTGTGCGTGGTGCCGTCCACCTGTTCCTCAAAATCGAAGGACTCGACGGGCACATTGTCCCTGCCGTATGGGAGGCGCATGAGGATATGAGGCATGGCCAGGGCGCAATAGCGTGAATCCTCCGATTCCCGGAAGGATTTCCATTTTGCATATTCCACACTTTGAAAGATCTTGGCCATATCCCTGGGTTCGCCCAGTTCGGTGAAGCTGTCAAAGTTGAAAAGCTGCGGCGCCGCGGCCGAAATAAAGGGCGCATGGGCGGCGGCTGCGACCTGTGAGATCTTCTCCAACAGGGCCAAGTCCTGAGGATGGTTGCTGAATTCATAGTCCCCGATCATGGCGCCATAAGATGCTCCGCCGAACATGCCGAATTCTTCTTCATAGATTTTTTTGAATAAGGTGGACTGATCAAACTCGCTGGCCTTTTCCATGTCCTTGAGCAGGTCCTTTTTGGACACGTTCATGACCCTGATTTTGAGTTTCTCCCCGGTCTCGCTCTTGTTGACCAGGTAATGCAGCCCGCGCCAGGAACCCTCCAGTTTCTGGAAATCTTCGTGGTGCATGACTTCGTTGAGCTGGTCGGAGATGAGTTTGTCGATATCGCTGATTCTGGCATTGATCATGGCCTCCGTATTCTTCGAGACCGTGATGGTCCCCTCCATGATCTGGGATACGAACTCCCCAATGACGTCCTTTGCCCATGCCCTCTGGGTTCCCTCCCGGGCGAGGCGGCCGTCCGCGATGATCTGGTCCAGGAGGCTTCCTTCGCCCTGTTCTTCCGTTGTTTCTGCAGCTTCAGACTGGGCCTGTTCCTTCTTCTCAGCCATCTGTTAACCTCCTTTTTATTCTTTATCGGTTTCTTCTTTTTTGATTCCGGCTTCCTGTCCTAATTTTTCCAGGGATTCCGTGCTCGAAATAACGCCCTGGAGCAGTTCGTCCAGTTTGTCATTACCGTCCAGCTTGCCAAGGAGTTCGGACAGCTTTTGCCTGGCCTCCACCAGCTTTTTCACAGGGGTTACCTGTTCCGCCACTCGCTCCGGATGAAAATCGTCCAGGGACTGGAAACGGAGTTCAACCGCCATCTTGGTATCGTCATTGGTCAGCTTATTGTCCACTCTATAGGCCAGCCTTGGTTTCATGCCGGCCAGCACATTGTTGAAGTTGTCCCGGTCTATCTCGATGAATTTTCTATCCTTGAGTTTTGGCAGCGGTTCGTCAGGTTTGCCGGATAAATCCCCCAACACCCCGACAACAAATGGAATCTCCTTCATCTCAATGGCATCTCCCACCTCCACGTCATAGGTGATCTGGACCCTGGGGGATCTTACCCGGTCAAGGGTATGCTGCAAGCTTTCTTTGGCCATGTTCATCCTCCTTTTTTAAATTTCACAGGGACTCGATATACTTAAAGAACTTAAGGCATCGTTTGCCGTTCCGAATTTTTTTGCTGACGGCCGTTGATTATCTATTATGTTCCATCGCCTTTGTAACATCCAGGGTGCAAATTTTGGTCAATAACTCCCTGGCCTGGTATAAATCTTCATCCGCAGCTCCTTCTGCGGTGAGACACTGATAGAGTGTGTCGAGCACTTCAGCGATCCATATGGGAGACTCCCATCGATCGAGCTGCAACTCCCCGATCAGGGCGTGGAGTTCTTCGGCGATGGGTCTTGCCAGGTCGGGCCGTTCGGCCTCCAGGCAGAGTTTCGCCGTGAGGAGCCTGAAATTCGTTTTTTCCCGTATGGACTGCGCACTGCATGAGGCGCCTAGCAGTTGTTCCAGGGCCTGTTTGATGCCTGCGGTCTTCAGTTTCGCAAGGGCATCCTGCCACACCGCTTCTTCAATCCCGGCCGATCCAAGCAGTCGATTGACACGGTAAGTCCCCACGGAAAAAGTTGTTTGGGCCTCAGCAACCGGGGTCTCCACACGGGTTCGGGGTGCCTCGGTGACAGGTGTTTCTTCTTCAGGTTCTGTTTCGGGGGCTTCCGTCAAGGCTTCGGGGGCGACATCCGGCTCCTTTTCTCTCTTTTCTTTCAGGATTCTCGATATGAGATGCTCGCAGTCTTCGAGTGATGTCTTCAATTCCGCAAGCCTGGGGGCCTCCCTGGCGAATTTTTCGTCCACTGTTTTGTCGAATTTTTCGAATTCTTCCAGGCACCGGGTCAGGCTCTGCGCCAGAGAGGCATAATAGGCCTTGGAAGAAAAGGCCACCGTAGCGTCGAAATCCTCGGCCGTCGGTTTCCCTTCGGCAATCAATTCATCCCGGGCATTTTTTTTGCTGTCATCCACATCGCCATATTGATTATGGGTGTCGGATTCGTAGCCCACTTGACGGGATTCCTGCCACTTCAGCCAGGAATATCCGGGGCCTGCACTGTTGTCCGTGAGAGGAATCTGTTTGATCGCAGTCCAGAGTTTGTCATTCATGAATTCAATGGGGGCGGCCCTGAAATCGAGATCGTCTTCCTCAATTTCAGGATAGAGGTGCTCCCAGTGATCCTGCAACAGGCCGTTCAGGATCTTAAGGCCAGCATGCAAACCTTCGAACCCTTCGGTATGGGTCAACGCCTCGGTGAGCCACACGGCGATCTGCAGGTCCTTGGTTTTTTCGTTGAGGGCCTCGACGGCCAAAGTAATGACCTTGTCCCAGTCCGAAGTCTTGATTTCACGCTCCCACTCCCCCCGATCAAGAGGGTCGTCGGCCCTTCTCGCTTCCCTTATGTCATCATAGGTGGGCGTATAGCGAAGATCTTCTCCCGCCGGATTGTCGCCCGGAATCGGCTTCAGTATCGCATCGATATCAAATTCTCGCTTCATTGTCTTCCCCGGTGTCAAAGGGTTCGAAAAGCATTTCCCGGATTTCCAGGATGGCCATATCCTCGTCTCCTATCTCAAAGACATGTTGGCCCATGCCTTTTATAAAAGGCCCCCCAAGAGGGGTCCAGTTCGTCATTCGGCCCAGCTTCACGCGATCGTCTTCCTCGAGAAAGGAGTTTGGGTAAAGCACCGGCAGATAGCAGTTCAGGGTGAGCCCTTTCCATGAGGTTACCCGGGCCGAGGTCCAGAGAAGATCAAAGAGCGTTTTGGGAGGAGAAATAACGAGTTCCCGAATAGTTTCAAAGGGTATCCGGACGTAACGCTCGTGGACGACGGCTTCCAGGAAAAGGGATAGAGAGCTATCCGTATCCTTGATTCCCGTGAAAGGTCTTCCGTTCACGGTTCCGGACAGGACCGAACGCTTAGTGGCGATTTCCCGGAAGAGATCATCCGCTTCCTGAACCTTTTTCTCCTTCAGCTTTTCACAGGCCAGGAAGTAGTGCTCCGCATAGGATGGGGTTTTCGGAATAAATGAAGGGCGGCGTTTGAGGTCGCAGACCTCCCCTCTCTCCCTTTCCCCCTGGAGCAGGTTTTTAAAAACCTGCACGCCCGTGTCCCTGCTTGTATCCTGCACGCCGATCATGTCAAGGTGACGCTCCGCCTTGTCCCATTCTCCAGAAAATGCGAGGACCTGGAACAGAAGGGTTCGTTTGCCCATATCTCCGGGTGAAGATTTCACCTCTTGGACGAGTTGTTTTCGGGCTTCCTGCAGTTTACCTGCCTTGATGAGATCTTTTGAACTGATCATGGATGAGACCCTTCCGACTTTTTTTTATTTTTTTTCTCCCGCAGAGACGCTGTGGCGCAGAGAAAAACTCTTCTTTTTGTTCTTCTTTGCTCCCCTGCGTCCCGTTCACGGTATCATTCCATCCATTTCTAATCTTTCCTGATTCTTTCCTCTCGCATTGGCGCTGTGACGCACAGGTAATTTCTTTTTTTGTTCTTCTCTGCGCCTCTGCGGGAGATACCTGTCTTCGAGTGTCAGCTTTTATATGAAACCGCACAGCTTGAAAAATTTAAACAGACCAGAGTCTGACAAAATCCGCCGGCGCCAGGGCCCTGGTGAATACCGCGAGATAGGCCTGATCCGGCCCCCCGCCTACGAAGACCGCGTTGGGAAGAGCACCGAGCTTCGATCTGAGGCGGAAATGCCACAAATTGATCCGGGCCGATTGATCTTGAAAGGTCTTTGCTTCGAGTTTAACAAAGAGGTCACCCTGTTCTCTCAGTCTCACCGTCCCGCTTTCCATTTCTCGAATCACGTCATCCCGCACGTCCCCTTCCCCGAACGCCCCACCTCGTCGCGTGGCGTTTTCCGACATTTCCCACTCGGACCATCGGACGTGAGGCGGCCTTAACCGCTGCAAACCGTCCTTCACGGCCTCAACATCCTTGTGTCTTTTGGCCGCGAAATATTCAAAGCCGCCCCATAGGTCCTCAAGGGCCCAGGGTAGAAGGTCCCAACGGTCCTCCCATCCGGGAAGTGGTCCGATGCCGATGCTGAGAAACGGATAGGGTCGCCCCAAGCCGTCACTGCTGTCTCTGCCGATGCCGCAGGCCATATGGCCTTTTCTGTCGCCCCTGGCCCAAAAGCGCCAGGAGCGAAATCCGGTTCCATTGTGTCCTGAAGACAAGAATTGCCGATAACCTTTGTCAACCCAACCCTTGAAGGCACTCACCAAAGGCGCACCGGGTCCCAGTTGAAAATAGTCCAATGCCGCAGGATGTTTTCCCAACGCGGTCCATTGCCAGGATGGTTTGCGCCTTATTGACCCCAACACGACACAATCTCTCGCGGGACCTGTCCGGGGCCCCTTCGAAGGATATCGAGAACCGGACGATGCCCCTTGAAACGGTATTTCGCCGTGATGAAACGAATGCCCAATTGGGCCAGTTCGCCTTCTTCATAGGGAAATTCTTTTGGATAAAATGTACGAGAACCATTTTTGAAATCGCTCAAGAAATGCGCGAATGCCATGGGTCCGGTGTATTTTTTAATGAGTGAGAGATTCCCGATAAGGATTTTGAACGTCACATCCCCGCACGTTTTAGGGGACCAGTTGAACCTTTTTCTCACCGGGAAATTTTGGTTGGTCAACTGAAGGATTTTATTCCCGCATTGCATTTCGAGCGTGGTCGCGTGGGGTATCACCCCGGCCTCTTTGTTCGCGCTCGTCGGTTCGCCCTGCAAGGTGACGGTATAGTTGGCCTTGACCGGCCGTGCCACTTCAACCCCTTTGTTGAGGAAGGTAAAGAAATTTTTCTCAAAGGGGATGCGTTTTTCAAGCACCTCTTTCGGGTGGAACCCTTTTTTCAGGTTGCGGTCAATGAAAGGCCCCGCTGGTCCCTTGAGGAATTTCATTGCGTACCCGCCCTGGCCCAGCAAGAGCTGAATCAGTTCCGTCCTGTCCGGCACGCCTTGCACCTCCATCAAGACTTCCGCTTCCCACATTTTCTGGAGCCGGCAAGCGGCCTCCCTGGATACAAAGGACAAAAGGAAATCCAGAGGGCCTTCCGCCAGTCTCCAGAAGGTCTCTTCTTCAACGGGTTTGGGGCCGCTCATTAGCGATCGTAATTGTTTGAAGCCTCTCCATCCCGAAAAATAGGGGCCCTGGCCTGCCGCAGGATCTTCTTTGTAGATGTTTGCGGCCATCTGATAGGCCGACTCCCTGGATGCAGCGCTTAGCGCAACTTCCATCAAAGCCTTCTTGTAATCACGCAAGGCCCGCGCAGCCATGAACCGGGATTCGATGTCGAGCATTTCTCCGGCCTTCACGCCGAGTCTGCTCTCCTGTCTGAGGATGCCCGTTTTTACCTTCTGGGTAGCCTTCCGGAGGATCCCCGGCTTTGCGTCGTCTCCTGCCTTGAGCTTCGACGCCTCGATTTCCACAACCTTGAAAGAAGAGATGCGTTGCATCCAGCGGGGCAATTGCGGGTCCTTTGAGAAGGGTCCCACCTCGTCGGCTAGGCGATGCAGAAAGGTGAAATAGGGATTGTTGTCGGAACCCATCGCCGAGGCCGCCTTTTGCCATTCTTCCTTGTCTTTCAGTGTGTCGACACCTTTTAAAAACCCCACCCCGAAGTCATTCCAGGCCCTGAAATAGGCCTGATCGTACCAGGTTTGAAAATCCGCTTTTCGGCCCGCTATGATCAAAGGATCGAAAAGCGCCCTTTCGATCTCCTCCACACAGGCATCCACGGCTGCCTTACCCTTTTGAGTAA
>CAZXWJ010000120.1:0-12629 GCA_964644375.1 uncultured Desulfobacteraceae bacterium
TTTTACAGCGATAGAGGGCCTGGCCCTTCCCGGGTTTGGAGAATTGAAAATCGACAATGACATAAGGTTCATTATCGAACTGAAGTTTTAAGCCCTTTCTCAAAGCGCTGGCGTTGTACATCTGAATTTTCCTTCTTTATGGTAGATTTTCCCAACAAAAACTTGACCTTAAACCCTATGAATATAGGGAAGAGCAGACTCGGTGTCAAGAATAAAAGGGGATCCGGGGAGTTGATCAGGATTGACAAGTGAAGAGGGTATGGTTTAATGGATGCGCAACGGTTCATAATTCCGGCGCATCGGATATCCTGTTACGCTTGAAATGACTTGGTTTCTTAAAAATAAATAAACAATCCGGGAGGCCGGGAAAAATTTCTGCGGAGGACACAAGGAGAGGCCGAGACTGGCGGAATGAAGGATGGCTTTTCTTATTTATAGGGGAGAAAAAATATGAAGATCGGTTTGATAGGCCTTGCAAATTCGGGAAAAACGACGATTTTCAACGCATTGACGAAATCGGAGGCAGAAGTGACGGCCTATGCCAATGCCAAGGCAGAGCCGAACCTGGCGGTCGTGGACGTGGCCGACGAGCGTGTCGACCGTCTGTCCGGGATCTACCTTCCGAAAAAAACGGTTTACGCCACCTTGGAACTGGTGGATTTTGTGGGTCTCGCAGCGGGTGCGGCCAAGGCGGACCTTTTTTCCGGTGCGGCCCTGGGGCAAATCAGGACCATGGACGCCCTGGCCCACGTCGTCAGGAATTTCCCCGACGATTTGGGGGAAGAGGCGACTCCCCTGGAAGATATCCGTAAGATGGATGAGGAACTGACCCTTGCGGACCTGATGATCGTTGAGAACAGGCTGGAGCGTATCGAGCACGCTTATCAGCGGGGGCAAAAGACGGATGCCCTGCAGCGGGAAGAAAAGACCCTGCGGATCATCCTCGATCACCTCGGCCGGGATCAACCCATCCGGAACCTTTCCCTGGACCAGGACCAGGAAAGGTCGGTACGGGGGTTCCAGTTTCTGACCCAGAAACCCTCCATGATCGTCATCAACTCCGAGGAGGCCTGTTTCGGGGAAAACCAGGCCCTGCTGGAAAAAATTGAAACGTCTCACAAGGTCGTCGAGTTTGCGGGCAAGTTCGAGATGGAATTGGCTCGTTTAAACGATGAGGAGGCCGGCCTCTTTATGGAGGACATGGGCATCGAGACCTCGGCGCGGGATAGATTGAGCCGGGCCGCCTATGACATTTTGGGCTATATCAGTTTTTTTACGGTGGGTTCCGATGAAGTTCGAGCATGGAACATGTACAAAGGTCAGAGTGCCGTGGAGGCGGCCGGGACCATCCACTCGGATCTGGCTCGCGGATTCATTCGGGCCGAGTGTTTTTCCTATGACGATCTCATGGCCTGCGGTTCCGAAAAGGGGCTCAGGGACAGCGGCCTGCTACGCCTGGAAGGGAAAACGTATGGCGTCAAGGATGGGGATATCCTGAACATACGGTTTAATGTGTGATTGAAATTGAACCCCCGTTCTTCTCCCGCCTAATTGGGCGGGAATTTTCGACGCCCAGGGATTCTAAACTGAGGGTCATGGTCCGTGCCCCCTGGTTCGGGGGTATCCTTCGCCGGACCGCCCCCCTTTTTCCCTATGAAGTTTTATTTCCGGTCGAACCCGATGAGTCTCTTTAAATTCCCGCCAAGGATGTCTTCTTTTTCCCTGTCCCCAATCTTCAGTGACAGCACCTTCCCGAGTTCACCCTTCATGGCCCCAAAAGGAATATCCGATCCAAATATGCCCCTGGTCCAGTGACATTTCCCCCCCCGTAGAACCCGTCTTTTCGAGGGATTTCGCGGAGATCTTCCGGAATGTAACAGCAGGGAATAAACCGATCGATGCGATCGCATTCGGCCAAGAGTTCCCGGTTGATGGTTTCATCCGCCAGGGCCTGGGAGGGAAAGGGAAAGACGACGATGCGGTCCACACCGCCCTGTTCGGCCTGGTGAAGAATTTTCCGGGTCGTGACCTCGATGCCCATGGTGGCGGAAGGACCCCAATGGGTGTGGGCGTCAATGATTTCCATTGCTTGCCTCGGTTGACAGAGCCCATGTATCTGCTACCATGAAAAGATGCGTGTATGATAGACGGCCCCATTATACGCGCAGCCGCATTGAGTGCAAAGGAAGAATCGGCGTTATCCATTGCAACCCGGGCCTTCAGAAGGGAGAATGTCATGGAAAACGATGTCACCATCCGGCCGGCCGGCCGAAAGGATCTTCCGCAGATTCTCGATCTCTATTCCCAGCCGAAGATGGACAGGGGGCAGGTCCTTTCCATTGAAAAGGCCGAGAGGGTCTTCGAGAAAATCCGGCAATACCCGGACTATGATATTTTTGTGGCCGAGGCAAAGAAAAGGGTCGTCGGAACCTTTGCCCTGCTGATTATGGATAATCTGGCGCACATGGGCGCGCCCTCCGCCATCCTCGAGGACGTGAATGTCGCTCCCTCCTGGCAGAGCAAGGGGATAGGGACCAGGATCATGGAATCCGCCATGGCCAAGGCCCGCAAGGCGGGCTGTTACAAACTGGTGCTCTCAAGCGCAGGAGACCGCATAGATCCCCACCGGTTTTATCGAAAGCTGGGTTTTATTCAGCACGGTGTCAGCTTTGACGTCACGTTTTAAGCCTGCCACTTATGGCCAACGCTACTGAGCCGGCGGTCTTTGACCCGGAAAGACGGGCTCGTCCATCAGGAATAGGGAAAGGATCTGTATGGAGAATCATCGACTGGAAAAGCAGATACAATTCATTGTGGAAATAGACGCCTTAAAGGCCATTATGCGGAAGACCCTTCTGACGGATTGTTCCCGGCAGGAGAATTCCGCCGAACATTCGTGGCATCTCGCCGTCATGGCGATCCTCCTCCGTGACTATGCATCGGAGGCCGTCGATCTCGTTCGGGTCATGAAAATGGTGCTTGTTCATGATATCGTGGAAATAGATGCGGGTGATACCTATTGCTATGACGAAGCGGGCATTGCCGATCAACGCCTGAGGGAGGAGAAAGCGGCCGGACGTGTCTTTGGCCTCCTTCCCGAAGACCAGGGGCGGGAGTTCCGCAATCTGTGGGAGGAATTTGAAGCACGCGAGAGCCCCGAGGCAAGATTTGCTGCGGCCCTCGACAGGCTGCAGCCCATTTTGCAAAATTTTCACAGCGAAGGAGAGAGCTGGAAGGAGCATGGGATCAAACGGCACCAGGTCATTTCAAGAAATCAGCCCATGACCGAAGGTGCCCCGGAGCTCTGGGATTATGCGGTAGGTCTCCTTGATGAGGCCACAAAAAGGGGTGACCTTCCGGAATAATCGGGCTTGTTCAGGAAAGGGAACTTCTCGTTTTATCTTTCTCAACTGAAAATAGTCATCTTTGCGTCCGGGGGCGCGATGGTCTCACTGATCATTGTCCTCTTCTTCGCGGTTCATGTCATAACCACGGGAGTCATATCCGGGTTGAAGGGATTGGTCCTCATGGCAAGTGAGAAGAGATAGGGGTAATGCCCTTTCAAGTATCTCATGTAATCGAGCCATTCACCGATCAGCAGGGCATAGGCCCTCTTCAGATCTCCGGCAAGGTGGGCATAATCGGTGTCGGGGAGTTTGTCGAGATCGTCTCTGTGAAGCAGTTCTTCTCTTAGATGAAACACGGCGCGGAGAAGTTCCGTCAGGTATTCGTGTTCAAGCAGGACCGGGTTTTCCAGGAGACGGAGTAGAAAACTGCTTTTTTCGTCCAGAAACGACCGAATCCCTTCCAGTTCACCTTTGTGTATATCCACGCCGGGGTCATAGGCCTTGATGCGATGGCTGACTCTTGAGAATTCGCGATCCGTCCAGTCCCCGGTGACAATCATGTCGTTTCTCATGTAATCGATATGGGGATCAAAACCGACGAGGTACTTCAGGAGCCGGGTGCCGACTTCTCCGAAGAAAAGCCCTGTCACCATATGAAGCTTCTGCATTCGAACCAGTCTTTCCCTGCGGTTCATGAGCATTTCCGTTGCATTGGCCACAAGCCCGAGGAAGGTCCCGACACCGCTGATAATCAGGGCGACGGCGAGGAGTTTTCCGGGTTGGGTGGCCGGGTGAATATCACCGTAGCCGACGGTCGTTACCGTCACCAGGCTGAAATAGAAGGCGTCGACCGGGGAAAGCCCCTCCACAAAAATGAAGCCGATCGTGCCGAAAAGCATAATCGCAAAGAAGATCAATACGAAAATCTTGAATTTTAATCTCAGCGTTTCCATATAAAGAATCCCTTGTGTTTTCGGATGGGCTGGAACCCTTCCCTGCCGATACAACCGGCAAACTGCAAAGTCCTACCCTGCAATGTGGCTGGCACTTATCCAGTTTGCCACAAAGCAAAGGCTATGGGAAATGCTTTTGGCAAGAGTTTTGTGCCGACGAATAACCATTTAAAAATATAAAGGTTTTAGACCATGTGCCTCCAAATAGCTTGCAATGGATGGGAAAATCCGGTAAATTTTTCAAGACAAATTCAATGCAGAAGGAGGATAGGATGAAGGTACTGGTGACATTTTATTCGGAGACGGGAAACACGGAAAAGCTGGCACAGGCTATCTATGAAGGGGCGGGACAAGTAGACAAGACCATTTCGTCCATTGACGAGGCAGGCGATATCACCGGTTACGACGTTGTCTTTTGCGGGTTTCCCGTCCAGGGCAGCAGCGTTCCGGGCAAGGTCCAGCCGTTCTTGAAAAATGTGCCGAAAGGTAAAAAGCTGGCGATTTTCGCTACCCACGGCTCCCTTCGAGGCGGGGAACTGGCTGTTACAGCCTTTGACTACGCGGTTACCCTGGCCAAGACGGCCAAGATTCTCGGCACCTTCGGATGCCGTGGTCAGGTCAAGTCGAGTCTCATCGAAGCCCTGATGAAAAAACCCGAACATAAGGCATGGGCGCAGGAAGCCCAGAGCAGTGCCTCCAGCCATCCCGATGAGGGGGATATCGAAGACGGCAAAGATTTTGCCCAAAAGATACTGAGTAAAGCCCACTTAGTTTGATCAAAGACCTTCCGGGTCCCCTTGAAAATACATGTCATGTCTCCCTTCATCTTGCCTTGATTTCAGGCCCGAGTGAAGAGTGCAATACCCATTGATGCCCCGGCATTTTACTCCTTTGCGGGGCATTGGGGCCACCGGAACCTTTCACCTCGGCGAAGCGCCCGCCTTCTTCATGGGATCGCATGTCTGCGCCCTTCGAACGTAAGCCGAAGGGCCCATAAAATCAACTGCGGGGAGATTGCCACGATGAAACATTTTGTGATCAAGGAAATGGAACCCGGGAAGCTTTCCGAGGGTGTTGAAATTCGTGCGATATCCGGGGAGCGAATGACCATGGCCTTCTTCCATCTGGCCCCCGGATCGGCGGTTCCCGAACACGCCCATCCCCACGAGCAGATCGGGACCGTCCTGAAGGGCACCATGAATTTGGTCATCGACGGCAAGGAACGGTTGATTCCCGAAGGCGGGGCCTACATCATTCCCCCCAATGTTCCTCACGGGGGACGATGCGGGGATACGGTTACAGAGGTAATCGAGGTGTTTTCTCCCGTGAGAGAAGATATGAAGTGACCTGCAAGGCAAAGGGAACGAGATAAGCGCCTCTTCAAACGTCCTCCCTGATGATTCACCCCAAGTCAGCCGTCACAAACGATTCCATGGCAAAGACGTGATTGTCCGAAGCGTAATCCCGTTTGATCACATCCGATCGGATTGGGAGCACATTCCCCGGGGCGCGGTGGGAAAGACGACTCACGGCGGGGCCGTTTTCCGGTTGTCCAAAATTTTCCTCAGTGGTCAAAAGAGCGTATAAGATTTGACACCTGCATGATTTCAGGGCCTGCCTTTTGGCCCGTAACGCTCAGTTTTTTATTGAAATATGGACTAAAATAACTTTTGTTGTGCTAAATTGCCTGCCAAGATTGTTGGCATGGTTCCTGCTGAATAAAAGGGAAGAGGATTCATTTGCTTATGAAAAATCATCACCGTGGCATTTTATGCTTTTCCCTTCTACTCATCTTTTGCGCCGGGCTATTCTTACCCGGAGGAAATTGCGAAGCGTCTGAGCCCTTCCCCCTATATCCCTGCATCAGACCCAATGTGAATTTTTGGAAAAAGGTCTACTCCAAATATGGGACCACCCATGGCATCATTCACGACAGCCGGAATTTAGGCGTCATCTATGAGGTGATTGATCTCAAAAAGAGAGGCGCCCGCAATGCTCGCAGGGTGAACAAAAAGCGTATCGAAAAGGCAAAGAAGAAGTATGCCGGTATATTGAGGCTCCTGGCCTCCAATCCCTCTCATTCCAAACGGGACGCAAGACGGGTAGCGGCCCTTTTCGGGGCCGGTGCGACGCGAAAGACCTATCAAAGGGCCATAAAAAATATTCGGTGTCAGGTGGGGCAGAGAGACCGATTCCGTAAGGGTCTCATCCGGTCCGGCGCCTATCTTGGGGAGATAAAACGCATCTTTGTCTCCCAGGGTTTGCCGGTTGATCTTGCCTATCTGCCCCATGTGGAATCATCCTTTAATCCAAAGGCCTACAGCAAATTTGGTGCTGCGGGCATCTGGCAGTTCACCCGTTCCACCGGCAAACGATTTATGTCGGTGAATTACACCCTTGACGAACGCTGGGATCCACTACAAGCCAGCCGTGCTGCCGCAAGACTGCTCAAGAGCAATTATGGAAAACTCCGAAATTGGCCCTTTGCGCTAACCGCCTATAATCATGGGGTGGCGGGCATGATGCGGGCCAAGAAGGCCAAGGGCAGTTATCCCGCAGTGTTCAAAGGCTATAGGGGGAGATCTTTCAAGTTCGCTTCCCGCAATTTCTATTCGGAATTCTTGGCGGCACGGGAGGTGGCCCGGAATTGGGAGAGATATTTTGGAAAGCTCAAATTCCACAAACCCGTCAGGACCAGAAAAATAAGAATGGAGGGGTATGCCTCCGTGGGGGACCTTTCCCGGTTTTTCAAAGTGAGTACACCTACGATTCGTCGACTCAATCCGACCTTGAGGGCGCCGGTATTTCGAGGACAGAAAGATGTTCCCAAGGGCTATGTTTTGAAATTGCCGGCCTCCGCCGGGAAAGGCCAGTCGGTGACATCCCTTAGTCGGTCTTCGAATATTTATCGTTCTCACCAGAAACGAAGCCGTTTCTATCGGGTCCAAAAAGGGGATACGGCCGGTAAGATCGCGAAGATCCACGGTGTCAGGCTGTCAGATCTTATTCGGGCCAACAACCTCAATGCCGGTGCCTGTATTTTTGCGGGACAGAACCTGCGCATTCCCGGCAGGGGTGAAAAAATCAGCAGGCCGGTCGTGGCCCGGAAAACCGTGAAAAAGAAGTCAAAAGCGGTTCGCCGAAATCTCCATAAGCCCGCATTGGTATCCGGCAGGCCTTCGGAATCCAAACCTGCCGTAAAAAGCAGGCCTGAAAAAGCGGCGATAACAATCGTTTCGGAACGCCGGGAATTTCCCGTCAACCCGTCAATCGTCACAGGCAAACTGTCCGTTGAAAGGGTCGCCATACGAAAAGGCCAACCTGTAGGAGTCATTCGGGTGGGTGCTGAAGAGACCCTTGGCCATTATGCCGACTGGCTGGCCATTTCGACCCATAAGATCAGACGATTGAACGGTTTCAGGTATGGACGAAACGTTCACATCAATGAAGAGATCAAAATTCCTATGGGTGGGATTTCCAGGGAGCAGTTTGAAGAAAGGCGATTTGAATACCACAAAAAAATTCAGGAAGATTTCTTTGCCTCTTACCGGGTTGAGAAAGTCACGACTTACAACATCAAGGCCGGGGACAATCTCTGGAGCCTTTGCATGGAGACCTTTGGCGCCCCCATTTGGCTGATCAATAAGTATAATCCTGAACTGGATTTCAGCAATCTACGGCCCTATCAGAAAATGCGGATTCCGGTGGTCGAACAGATCAGTTAACCTTCGGGGGATGAAACGGCAGGATCGAAGATGCGTGTGGCTCTGTCCTCTTCTTATCCGGATTTTGAAAAATCCGGATAAGCGGGATGCTAGGCCCCGAGAAAAGCCGCGCGGCATTTTTTAGATGCTGCCCTCATCGCATTGAACATCCAAGGCTGCGGAGTGAAGGCCGACGGTGGTCGGGGTGAATGTGATTTCTACGGCTATTTCTCCTGACGGGTCGAGCGTCAGGGGCAGGTTGGGTGCGTTCATCGAGAAGGATGTGATGCCGTCTCCTTTAAGACCGATGTGACGAACGATAAGAGATTTCAGCCCCTCATTTCGAATGGTGAAAACAACCGCCTTTTGGGTCCCAAGATCGATGGTTCCGGAATCCCACGTCTCGGGAGTGATGACGAGCGGAGAATCGGTTGTTTCTTCGGCTGCGTATGAATTGAAGATGCCGAACGTAAGGAACAGACTGACCATTAACACTGTGATAAAACGCCATTTAGTCATTTTCGTCTCCCTATCCAAGGTATTGGAAAGTATCTCTTTATCGAAGTGCGACGCCCTTTCGACAATTTCTTCCCGGTGGATATAGATTCTTTATGATACATTATTTCGAACCGGATGGCATCTTAATAAATATCCCGATAAATATCGGGGTCAACTTAAATTTGTGAAATGCCTACCGAGAACAAATAAATGCGTTTCGTTATTCACTGTCTTCAGAACCTATAGAAAAGATTGAAATGGAACTTCTCATCACCGGAACCTTGCCCCAATATAAAGCAATAACTGTACCAATGTTATTTGTTTGATAATTGTCTTTATGTTTCAGGTGGTTAAGCTGCGATGTGAAATTGATGTATTTGAGTGTGAAAAAACATGCCGTCATTGCGCGAAGCGTATTTGCTTTTGATGGTAAAAAAATACATACTTTTGTGCGAACGATTTTCGTAAAGAACCCCAGCGCATCGCAGATCTCCGCCCGATTGGGCGGGAGGAGGGCTGGACTTTGATTGGGCCCCATAGGGGTGAAATCTACTTTCCATGCTTACATGATAACCGGAATGATGGAATATTGGGGTGGTGAAAATAAAGAATATCTCGATCCAGGGGTGTGCACCCCCGAGTAAGGTGCCCATGACCGGCATGTCGAAGGTCCGGGCCAACCGGTAGGCCTGAATTTATGGGATGATCCGCCTTTGCCGCGGGCTATCGGGTTAATCGGTGTCGCGGTTTTTCTCGTCCTCTGAATTTAATGGTCGGGCCTTTCTGTAGTGCCGTACCGCCTTATCCGTAAATATTCCGATGAAATCACTCTTGGCCTGAGTGTAGGCCGTACGGTCACCGCGGTGGGTATCGGAGAGTTTCTCTTTGAGACCGGCGTACTCCCGGGCAACATCCGGATGATCGATGAGGTAGTCTCGAAACAGCAGTCTGTTCCAGTGCTCGAATTCGGCCTCAACCATGTGGATATGATGCGTTCTGTTTCCGTTCTCGTCACGTTTGATAAACCAGGCATAGAAGGGTGGCGTGGCATCTCCCCAGGACGGACGCCAAAAATAGTCATACCCCTTCGCTTCGAGGATAGGTGCAATGATCTCCCTGGTCTTATCGAGGCTTGTTACCTCGACCAGAATGTCCACAATGGGTTTGGCCGAGAGGCCGGGAACGGCCGTGCTGCCAAAATGCTCGATTCTTTTTATCAAATCAGTCGGCAGGCAGGACTGCAAATGAAAGCGTTCCTTCTCAAACACCTCCGGCCAGACAGGATCGTATGGCACGACGGCCACTTCCTCCTTTACGACACGGGCAATCTTTTCTTCAAGCGTTTCCATTCGTTCTTTCCCTTGCCGTCGCATGATAACGATCTTTTCGGGATGCTTCTTTTGACGAATCCCATCATGGTTTCTTACTCCACAATTATGGGCTAAAGCCATTATACATGACATCTTGATCATTTGAACAGCGTTCATTCCGGGGTCAGGGCCTCAGTATTCCCCCATGGCACGTTTGAGCCTGGCCTTGGCGAGGTTGTGGCTATAGAGGGCGCTGTAATAGTTGACCCTGGCCTGGGTGAGCAGGGTCTGGGCGTCCAAGACTTCGGTGATGGTCGTCACCTGGGCCTTGTAACGCTCCTCGCTTACCCTCAGGTTCTCCTCACCCTGTTGCACCGCCTTTTCCGTGGTCGGGACGTTCTTGGCCGTTACGTCGAGATCCAGTACCGCCTTTCTGATCTCCAGCGCGATCGTGTCTTCAAGGGCCTTTCGGGTCTCCTGGATCTGCCGTTTGACGCTTTCCTTTTCCCGGACGGCGCTGCGGGTCTTGCCCCACTCCCAGAAGGTCCAGGTCAGGCCCGCCATGACCTGCCAGTGACCGGCGTCATGAAAATCGCTGCCCGAGACACTCACGTCGTCCCCTTCCTTGATGTAGTCATAGGAAAGAAATGCCTCGGGGTAGAATTTGCTCCCGGCCAGCCTGATACTCTGATCCGCCTGCTGCAGATTGACGTCAATGAGCATGATCTCCGGTCGGGATTTGAGTGCCCTTTCCAGATAGGCCTCGAACTCTCCTTCTTCGGGACGGTAGACCAGGATATCCTCCACTTCCACCGGATCGTTCACGGGATTTGCAAGTAGTGTATTAAAGGCGGATTTGGTCAGGCTCACGGCGTTTTGGGCCTTGACCAGGTTCTGATCGGCATTGGCCAGTTCTACTTCCACCTTGAGAAGATCGTTTATGGGGATCATGCCGACCTTGTAAAAGCTGCGGGTTACGTTCACATTGGACTGGAGGGATTCTACCGCTTTTTCGGCGACCTCCACCGCCTTTTCCGCCCCGAGAATATCAAAGTAGCCCTCCTTGACCCGCAGGACGAGATCCAGTTTGGTCGTTTCAAGGCTCAGCTTGGATTGATCGATGCCGAGTTTGGCCAGTTCATGGGCACTGGTCAGGGCAAAACCCGTGAACAGGGATTGGGTCATGCCAATCTTCCACTGAAAGTTGTCCCGAGTGTTGAGGTCATAGCCGGGGATCTGGATACCTCCCCCGATCGGGACGGCCTCGGTCTTGCTCACTTCGCTCAGGTAGGTGAAACCGTAAGAGGTGGAAAGCTTGGGGTAGAAGTCCGCTTTGGCCTGTTTTTCTATGTGTTCCGCCTCGCTGACCGTCTCCTTTTGTGCCTTGAGGTTCCAGTTTTCGGCCAGGGCTTGGGCAATGCTCGCCTCCAGGGTGTAAATCCTTTTGGCATTTTCAGCGCTCGCCCCACCTGGGAGAAGGAGAAAAATCATGAGCAGAAGAGAAAAAGTACTAACATGTTTTTTCGGATTAAAGGTCATAGCTACCTCGTCAGGATATTTGGGTTTTGAATGGGTTTCACTGTAATGTCTTTTTAAACCTCACAGAAGCGAGAAGCATGAACAACACGGCCAGCACCGACTGCCCGATCATGGAAGGCCATAGGGCATTCGGGCCGACCCCCTTCAACACCACGCCCCGCAGGATTTCCAGGTACCACCGCATGGGATTGAGAAAGGTGGCGTACTGAACCGGCAGGGGCATGTTGCGGATGGGAAACATGAAACCGCTGAGCAGCACCGCGGGCATGACGATGAAGAAGGCCGTGAGCAGGGCCTGCTGCTGGGTCCCGGCGCTGACGCTGATCAGCAGTGCGAGCCCCACATTGCCCACCAGGTAGACCCCTGTCATGAGATAGAGGAGGGGCCAGCTTCCCTTGACGGTGATGCCGAAGGCCAGCATGGCGAGGAGAAACATGGCCGTCATGACGATAAAGCCGGTGATCAGGTAGGGGATGGTTTTGCCCAGGATGAATTCCAGCTTGCTGATGGGGGTGACCATCATCTGCTCGATGGTGCCGATCTCCTTTTCACGGACAATGGCGATGCTGGTCAGCAGCATGCTGACCACGAGCAGCATCACGGCGATCAGGGCCGGCACGTAGTAGAACCGGCTCTCCAGGTTCGGGTTGAACCAGGCTCGGGTCTCGATTGCGATCGGGGCCGGTTTTTTGCCGGGGCCGTAAAGGGCACTGATCCTGCGCGCCAATTTTTCCTCCGCGTAGTCGTTTACGATTCGGGTGGCGTAACCGAAAACAATGGAGGTGGTATTGCTGTCCGTGGCATCGGCCAGGATCTGGACCTTTGCCGTGCGGCCCGAAACCAGGTCCTCTTCAAAGTCGACCGGGACGTGGATGACGACCCGGACCGTTCCGTGGTCAAGGAATCGCGTCATGTCCTCCTGGGAAGAGGCCGCCTCGACGATCTCGAAATAACCGCTTGCCGTAAAGGCACTCAGAAATTCTCGGGATGAAGGGGTATTGTCGAAGTCCAGGACCGCGGTCTTGATATCCGTTACGTCGGTCGTCAGGGCGAAGGCAAGGATCATCATCTGGAGCACGGGCACGACAAAGATCACAACCCGCATTCGGGGGTCCCGGAACATCTGAAGAAATTCCTTGATCAGCATATGTTTCAGACGCTTGAGCATGTATTACTCCAGTTTGAGCTTCAGGCGCTTGTTGGTAAGCGCGACCATGATCAGCGCGTAGATCGTGAGCAGCAGGGCGTTCAACCAGAGGATCTCCAGCCCGATGCCCT
>CAZXWJ010000121.1:0-12445 GCA_964644375.1 uncultured Desulfobacteraceae bacterium
CTTCTTGACATGACATAGGCCATTGACGGGCCGGGGCACAGGGTGATGGCAACCGCGGCAGTTGTAAAAAGAATAATGGCCTCAAAAGAAGGCATGGCATGATACCCCGGAGTTCAGAGACCGCTAATCATTTGAGGTCCGGACTTTTGTTCATTTTTTTTTGTCCGACACGTCTTGTGATTTTTTAAGTGGAATATGAATACCAGCTTCTTTTAGAGGGGTCAAGGGGGATCTCTTATCACAAATTTTTTGATTTCAGCAGTGATATGCGAATGAGTCGATTAATTTGGGGCTCTTTCGCCTGCGTCTTGGAGCAGGTATCGGTGCTTGTTTCCTTATGAATAAAAAGGTATTAGTGCATTCGTTCTTCCAGGTGGAGCCCCATGTAAAGCTCCTTGGCAAAGGCCTTTGCACGGTTCAAATCCGTGCTGTCCGGATGTCCGATGGATGTTCTCGCGATGGAGGCCTTTTCGGGATGGGCTCTTTCCAGCCTGTCAATGGCCCTATGCTCCCCGAGACAACAAAATTCACCGATAAACTCGATATTGCGCTCTTTGCATAAATCCTTCAAATAGTCAATGCACCCCATGTAGAAGGCGGGATCCGGAACACCATAGGTGACAAAAGCGGCAAGCTTAAAAATTGGGGTTTGAGTGGGCGGCAGGCTTTCGAGCACCTCTCGGACGTCTTTGGCGACTGTCCCCCGAATGGAGGGCGTTCCGATAAGTATGAGTCCATAGGTCTGCCAGTTTGAAGGGGTCGCAAGGTCTATGGGTTGAAGGTCGATAACGGAATCCTTTTGCGCCTCGAAACCGGAGGCGATGGCTTCGGCGATTTTTTTGGTGTTACCTGTCTCGGAATAATAAGAGATTAAAATTTTCATGAAGACCATCCTTTATTTAACGAATTGATAAAAATCAATTTGCTTGAAATATGTCAAGTATTATATGACTATTACTAATCTGAAGTTCCTAAGAACACAACCTCGAAAAGATTCAGACAACTTACAACCGGTTGTTACAGGAAGGCGTCATGAAGATAAGGGTCGAAGGGGAAAAGATCATCAAGGAATTACAGGAGTTTTTTTACAAAGTTTGACGGCTTCGTAAAAAGTCCAACTGTCCCGCCCGGGCGGGATAACGCTTCATATTTCGTCGCTGCGGCGTACGCTAAGTACGCCTCACTCCTAAAGATTCGCAAGCCTTGCATTTGGACCTTCTTACGAAGCCTTCTCATCGCTGACTTTTTACGCATTCATCAAGTTTGATGCCTCAAACGCGCGAATGGTTCCTCCTGTTGCGGGACTGAAGGCTCGTTCGGGCGTTTGAATTGCACCCTGTTATCATCATCGGTTTGGGGGTCGGCATGTCTGCGGATATTCTTCCCACAAAAATCGAGGTAAATGCCTACTCTGGATATAAGGCAAATGAGCGACCACTCTCTTTCTTGTACCGGCAAGAAAAGATCGAGGTTGAAGAGGTCATGGACAAATGGTACGGCGTCGAAAGCGATTATTTTAAAATCCGGGCAAATGACGGGAAGGTTTATCTCATAAAATGGAATAGAATCCTTGATGTCTGGACTCTTGAAAAAATGATTGAATCGGTGAGGAGGCAATGAAGTCAGTACTTGAATCTGGCGAAATTCAGGTTTTAAGCCGTATAGACCCAATTATAATTGATTGGCCTCTGATTTAGGAAAGTATCCTTTGGGTGAAGGAACTCGTCTCTGAGCTTGATCCAGTTATAGGCCGGTTTGAGCTTTTGAAGTTTCCCGTCCTCCGGGGGCTTGGAATGGCTTGTGTGATCGTAAACCGCCTCGGAAATTCCCACGTAAAATCCGTCTGCAGGATAGAGAAAGGCGGTTTTCAGTTCCTCGGGGTCCATGGATTCGCGTTGGGCAAGGGCCTTAATCTGCTTATCCGTCAATTGGATGAGAAAAAATTTCGATACCCCCCTCTCCGAATATTTAACCATGGATCGGGATTCGGAACTGGACACGAATACAGTCGAGATGAAATCCATCTTGCCCAATAGCTGAGCCGCAATGAGTCCTGCCGTGCGTCGCCCTCCGACACTGTGATGGCAACCGTAGTACTCGAAGAGTTTGTTCTGAAGTAATCTTGCAGTCTTGTCCCCTTTTTCATAAAGGTTGCTCTGGATGTATCTGAGTTCCTTGGAAAGGTCCTCGGCAGCGTCAGCGATGGGCCAGTCTACTTTTACATGGAAATGGGTCAGGGCATATCGGTTCTTTTTTTTCACGGTAGGGTCTTGCTGAATAAGTAGCGCATAATCAATATCCAGGAGGTTGGCAACGAAATCGAGAAAAAGGGGTTTATCAAAGTATCGTAAATTATGATGGAAGTTTTTGTATAATGAAAACATGGATAGATTTTCGACATTTTTTTTGATCATCTTGTTTTCCGGGAAAAAGCGGATATAGTTTTTCAAATGAGGACTGATACTACCTTCACAAAAGATGACGATAAAAGTGTTGAAAAGCTCCGATTCCTGCTCCATCATTTTTGATTTTGGCTTGAGTTCCCTTTTCTCAAGAAAACTATATTCCACCCCGTTGTTTACATAATTATAAAAGGAATCGATCAGGGAGATCTTCATGAGCTTTGTCTCAAGCGTTTCTCTGAGGATTTCGTACAGTGAACGTCTGAGTTTATCGTAATAATTGAGCCTTTCCCGGTATGTCCACATTGATCAATATCCCATGGTCTTGTTGGTTAAAGGGGGGTGTAATTTTTTCGGTTTATTCGAAAGGCAGAGATCCTTCTTCAAAAGTGGAATATGTAAAGCTAAAAAAATTATCAGGTAAGTGCCTTAAGTGTCAAGAAAAAAAGAAGAAATACGAAATTTCCTTCAAGCGAATCGATGTGGATTTTTCCCTTTTGGAGACCGGGTAGGCCCATGAATTTGCTTGACAAAGTCGGTTGTTCATATATATTCAATCATTTCCGATGTTTTAGTTTACCGATTATCTGTGCCCATGTATAAATAAATAACGGGCATTGGGAGTTTTTAATTCTTTCTGGAAACGATCAAAAGAGTTTTTTTTATCAGGCGTAATTCCGATGATTATTGACCTCAGGACCTTGCCCCTCGGCCCGCGGACCTTCGAATATGTCTTGGAACGGGACTGGTGGCATTCAGAGGAATTCGAGGATCACCTTCTGGGCCTTGATTCCCCGTTAGACGTGCGTTTGGGGATTTATCCCGCCGGGGACAAATACGTCTTGGATGGAAAGTTGAAAGGCGGAGTATCGGTTCTTTGTGACCGGTGCCTGGGTTCCTTTCATCGGGATTTAAGCGCAGTGTTCCGTTTATTTTTGGCCCTCCCCCTGCCCGAGAGCGACGAGGTGGAAGTGGAACTCCATGAAGAGGATATGGCCGTTGATTTTCTTCGGGGGGAAAAAATAGATCTAGATGAAATCGTCCGGGAGCAAGTATATTTGTCCCTTCCGATGCAATTACTGTGCAGCGAAGACTGCAAGGGCTTATGCCCGCAATGCGGCACGAATTTGAACAAAGGAACCTGTAAGTGCAGCCGTGAAGTGGGCCATCCCGGGTTTTCAAAGCTTAAAAATCTGAAGATTAAATGAGAATTGAGGTAAAGAATGGCAGTACCAAAGAGGAAAAAGTCAAAATCCAAGAGAGATATGCGGCGCGCAAATGATCACGTAAAAATGCCGAGTGTTTCCCTCTGCCCCCAGTGCCATGAACCCGTATTACCCCATCATGTTTGCTCCCAGTGTGGGACCTACAGAGGAAGGACCATCATCGAGACTGAAGAGAGCTAGCATGAAGATTGCCGTGGACGCCATGGGAGGCGATCGCGCTCCCGAAGTGGTCGTTCAGGGTGTTCTGCAGGCGGTGGATGAAATGGGGGTGGAGATCACCCTGATCGGTGACCAAAGGGCCATCCGCAGATCTTACGGAGACGACTTGCAGCGGGCCGGGGTGAACATCCTTCATTGTGAAGACATGGTCTTCATGAATGAACCCCCATTGAAGGCTGTTCGACGAAAAAAGGACGCCTCGATAAGGGTCGCCTTTGAAATGGTTAAGAGAGGCGAAGCTGATGCCGTGGTAAGCGCCGGAAATTCCGGTGCCATGTTGGCGGCGGCTATACTGACGCTCGGACGCGTGGTTGGAATTGAGAGACCTGCCTTCGCGAGCATCTATCCCGGTGAAAAGGGTGAGGTGATCCTCATCGATGTGGGCGCAAACGTGGATTGCCGGCCTGTGCATCTACTCCAATTCGGTCTCATGGGGCATGTATTCGCCACATGCTGCAGAGGTATTTCAGATCCCAAAATCGGTCTCCTGAGTATCGGTGAAGAGGGAGGGAAAGGGAATGAGCAGGTTCGGCAGGCCCATGAGCTCTTTCGATCCAGTCGTTTAAATTTCGCCGGAAACGTTGAAGGGCGCGATATCTTCAGCGGTGAGATACAAGTGGTCGTTTGTGACGGGTTTGTAGGGAATATTGTGCTCAAGGTGCTGGAGGGCATGGCGGAGTCCGTAGCCCGGATGGTCAACAAAGAAATAAATCGGTCTTTTGCGGAGACCTCGGGGGGAACCTTCGACCCCCTGACCTTAGAAGGCCTTAGCGAAAAATTCGATTATGCGGAATACGGCGGTGCGCCTATCTTAGGCATTAAGGGGGTCGGGATCGTTTGTCATGGCGGGTCTTCTGCCAAAGCGGTCAAAAACGGCATCAAGATGGCCGTCGAACATGTGAGAAACGATCCATCTGATCGACTCGCCATGAATATGGCGCTGTTACGGGAAAATACGAATTTTTGATACCATCGAGGTGTCTCTTCGCGGGCATTAAAGGGTTTTTCCTCGATGTATTGGAAATGATACAAGACGGCGGTGAAATTTGGTCATAAGGTTTTGCCTGGCGAGTTACACCGCCGTTACTCCTGGAAGGATTTGTCGATTGAAAATCGGACCGGAAAAGGAAGAGAAAATCCATGAGTAAGTCAGGTAAAGTGGTCGTCATTACCGGGGGCTCCAGAGGCATAGGGAGATCCATCGCACAGAAATTTGCGGAAGACAAGGCCAGGATCGTCATCATCCACTACGATAAGGATCAGAGCGCTTCGGATGAAACTCTGACGATGCTTGAAGAGAAAGGAGCCGAGGCTGAAAGCCACCGGGTCGACGTTTCGTATCTTGAGAATGTCGAGCCGCTTTTTTCCGATATTCTCGAACGGTTTGGAAAAGTGGATGTCTTGATAAACAATGCAGGGATCGTTCGAGACACGCTATTGATGAGAATGAGCGAGCAGGATTGGGATGATGTCCTGAGAGTCAACTTAAAGAGTGTCTTTAATTGCACGCGGATGGTCATCAGGTCCATGACCAAGCAGAGATGGGGGAGAATTGTCAATACCTCTTCGGTTGTGGGTCAAATCGGAAATGCGGGACAGACCAATTACGCCGCATCCAAGGCGGCAATCATGGCCTTTACCAAATCCCTCGCCTATGAAGTGGCCTCCCGGCACGTCACCGTGAACGCCGTGGCCCCCGGTTTTATTGATACGGACATGACCAAACCCCTTCCGGACAAGGTCAAGGATTATTTTTTAAAGAAAGTATTGCTTGGAAGAATAGGCCAACCCAACGATGTGGCGGAAGTCGCTTACTGGCTCTGTTCCGATGCCGCAGGATATATGACCGGTCAGATCATACACGTCAATGGCGGCATATTTATGTGATGAATTTGTAATTTTTTTGAAAACCCTAGCGTTTTAAGGCCGGATTTGTTTTAGATTGACTGAGAAAAGGATTGCAGCTCAGCGCCTGGAAGAGGGTTTCACGAAAACGTAGAGTACCATAGAAAATTGAATACCAAAAGGAGGACATTCGTATGGCGAATATTGCCGAGAAAATCAAAAAGATTATCTGTGAACAGTTGGATGTTTCAGAGGAGGACGTGGTTACAAAGGCCTCTTTTGTCGATGACCTGGGCGCTGACTCTCTGGATCAAGTGGAGCTGATCATGGCCATGGAAGAAGAATTCGAAATTTCTATTTCCGACGAAGATGCGGAAAAGATCGCAACTGTCGAGGATGCTGTAAAATACATTGAGAAGGCCCTGGGAGAATAGACTTAACCCGGGCAAGTGACGGAATATGAAGTTCTAAAAGAAGAACGGGGGGGCTATGAAAAGGCGGGTTGCAATCACTGGCCTGGGGATGGTTACTCCTTTGGGCACAGGTGTCCAGAAAAACTGGGAAGCGCTGTGCTCCGGGAAGTCGGGTGTAAGAAGGATCACGAAATTCGATCCATCTCCATACAAAAGCCGGATAGCGGGAGAAGTCACGGATTTCAGGTCAGAGGATTTTTTGGACAAAAAGCAGGTCAGACGCTTTGACATATTTGTCCATTATGCTGTCGCCTCTGCAAGAATGGCCATGGAGGACTCGGGCCTGAAAATCGATTCCAATAATGCCCCCCGCGTCGGTTGTATTACCGGTTCAGGTTTGGGAGGTCTTTCCATGCTTGAACATTATCATCAGGTCCTTGTAGATAAGGGGCCGGATAGGATCAGCCCCTTTTTCATTCCGGGTATGATTGCCAATATGGCTCCGGGTCTCATAGCTATCGAGTTCGGCGTTAAAGGGCCCAATATTTCAGTGGAAACGGCCTGTGCCGCGAGTTGCCATTCCGTAGGGGAATCATTCAGATTGATTCGCGAAGGGAGAGCGGATGCGATGATTACCGGTGGCACCGAGGCGGTTGTCACGCCCCTTGCCCTGAGCGGGTTTTGTTCCATGAAAGCCCTCTCCACACGAAACGATGAGCCGGAAAAGGCTTCCCGTCCATTTGAACGAGACAGGGATGGATTTGTGATGGGAGAAGGTGCAGGGATATTGATTCTGGAAGAGTTGGATCATGCCCTGGAAAGGGGGGCTCCTATCTATGCCGAGATGGTCGGATACGGGATGTCGGGGGATGCATATCATGTGACCGCACCGGATCCGAAGGGCGTCGGAGCGTCACTCTGCATGAAATCGGCGCTTGATGATGCGGGGTTGAAACCGCATGATGTGGATTATATCAATGCCCATGGCACCTCGACGAAGCTCAATGATGCGGCGGAAACCAAAGCGATAAAGGACGTTTTCGGGGATCATGCCTACAAACTGGCCTTAAGCTCTACCAAATCAATGACCGGGCATCTTCTCGGCGGGGCGGGGGGCGTAGCGGCCATTTATACGGCCTTGACGATCAGGCATGGGATAATGCCACCGACCATCAACTATGACAACACCGATCCGGAATGTGACCTGGACTACATCCCCAACAAAGCCAGAGAGGGAAATGTGAGAATGGCGATGATTAATTCTTTTGGATTCGGGGGGACTAACGCCTCTCTTGTATTTGGGGCCTTTAAAGGATGAGGGATGTTGAGCATGGGCTGAGCCGTAAAACCGCCGAACCGATTCACGCTGCCCTTGGCCGTGGTGAAGCGGGAATATGCGAATTGAGGTGCAAATAGAAGATCTGCCGTTGCAACCAGAGGGATTCGCAACGGCATGCCGAAACGCACAGGAAAACATTTTTAATGGATGGTTTCAGTAAGCATCCTGAAGCGTGGTATAGCTGGAATATATACCAAACCCTGTTTGGCATGAGTGCATAGAAATCAGAAGGGAGGAAACAGTATGCGCGTTAAAGGACGAGTTGGGATTTTCATTTTTGCGATGGCGGCTGTTTTGACTGTAGCGATGGTTGGGAGTAACGGAGCCTTCGGTGAGAGCCAGGGATCGGATGAATTGGCGGCAGGCGGGTCTGAAAATGCGAAGATGTCTCAGGGGTTGGATGTAATCGTCATTTCAAATGATGTCTACGATAGAGACAGAAAAGGCCCTGTCACTTTCTCCCACAGAAAACATGCCAAGGATTATAAAATACTCTGCTGGGAATGCCACCATGATTATGAAGAGGGCATCAACACGTGGAGTCCCTGGGACGGCGCAGAAAAATGCAGTGAGTGTCATGATCCCGATGAAAAAATGGATGAAGTCATGAAGCTTCAAACCGCCTATCATATCAACTGCAAGAATTGCCATAAAACCATGGCCGAAAAAAATAATAAGACCGGCCCCTCTCGCAGGTGTTTGACCTGTCACGAGAAGAAAAAATAAAAGAACGTCTTGGCCGGCGAGGGCCGTATAGGGGATATCGGGGGTCGTGTATCTTCAGGGTTTCACAGTATGTTTTTGATCGCATAATATGCAATAGGAAGGAACAGGGCCGGGAGCATGTTCCCGACCCTGATCTCTTTGATATGCATCATCTTGATCCCCAGGGCCATGATCAATAATCCTCCCACCGCCGACATCTCGTTGACGGCTTCAGGGACCAGAAGCCTTTCCAGGAAGGATGCTCCAATGGTTATCGTGCCCTGGTAGATGAAAACCGAAAGGGAAGATATCATTACGCCAATCCCCATGGATGAGGCAAACACGATGGATCCGATCCCGTCAATGAGTGACTTTGCAAAAAGGACCTGATGGTTTCCTGTGAGCCCGCTCTCCAAGGAGCCCAAAATGGCCATGGCCCCGACACAATAGAGCAGACTTGTAGCAACAAAACCTTCTGGTATTCCACCTTCGTTTTTCAATGATTTCGTTTCGAGCCATTTCCCGAATTTTTCAAGAACGGCTTCGATGCCGATGAATTCGCCTATCACTGTGCCAATGGCCAGACAGAGAATGACAATCAACGGTTCATCCGACTTGAAGGCACCTTTGATGCCGATCAGGATAACCGCGAGACTGATTGCGTCGATAATGGACTCGTTATATCTTTCTGGAATGCCCTTGCGAAAAATAAGGCCGATCGCGCTGCCTGCAATGATGGCAAGAGCGTTTACAATGGTGCCGATCAATGTGCCCTTCGATGGCGTGTCAGATTCTTCCTTCTTTAATGGGGCCAGGGCGTGAGAGGCCTGCAAAGAGGGGAGAATGGGTCAATCTGATGTGTCCTGTCTGGATATTTTTATTCAGAAAAGATAAAAACTGAAATGTGTTCGTTTATTCCAATTACTTTGGTCTTTGTCAACCTTATGATTGTAGGTGAACCGAAACCATCTGATTTGAGATATGACATGCCGATTAGCGGTGGATTGAGGTTGGCGATGACTAAGCTGCAACCTGCGCCCGGTTCAAGGGAAACAATAAGGTCTTAATCACGATCCTGTCGCCTGTGGGGTCGCAACCATGGTGGATTTAAGAAATCTTGACAAAATTCGTTAGTGCCCATCCGGAAGCGCAGTTTGGGCATGATTTAGTTTTCATCCAGAAATGGCTCTTTTTCGCAATTTCGGCGTCAAACTGCGAGTTTTTTTGTGCGACGTACTGCTCGTACGTCTCCGCGCAACCTCTTGTTTTCCTTGAACTTGCAATCCCGCCATGGCGGGACTGAATTGAAAACTCACGCGTGCCCTGATTCTATTTCCGGATGGGCACGAGTTAGTTTTCAGAAGGATGAGGCGGGGTGGTGCCGAGAAATTGCACCGAGTTTGTTAAGGTGTTGTGCGCCAAATCATGAAAGGAGGTTTGCATGTGTCGGGACTTTGAAGAAAAAGCTGTAAAACCTGAATTGGATGGATACAAGGGGCAAATTCTGCCCGTGAACAAGGCGAGGCTCCGTCTGGAAAGGGATTTGTATTTCCTCGGAACGACCCAGCGGGGATACGAGGTGGAGTATGATGTCCGATACGAAGAGGGGTGTTCGCCTACCGAAACGTTGCTCCTGAGTGTTGCCGGTTGCCTGTCAATCGATATCGTCCATATCTTGCGGAAAATGAGGTGCGAAATAACAAATTATGAAGTTGACGCAGAAGGCGCGCGAAACCTCACTCCGCCGCAGTATTATAAATCATTCGATCTGATGATCCGGATATTCGGCGAAGGGATCACACCCCAAAAAATCGATCGGGCCATCGCCCTTTCTCGGGAGAAGTACTGTTCCGTATACCAGTCCCTGAGAGATGATATCGAAGTGAATATAAAATATGAGATAAACCCTAAAGATAGGATTTGACGACAGGGTCCAGCCTTTGCGTCATCTCAAAAGGGTCTGAAAATTTTTTCAACGGCTGAGCTATAGTCGCCGATTGTTTTTAAATGCCGATTCTCACTTCAATATCGGAAAGCGGGAACGATCGGAACGATCAGTAGTCGAAAATAGGCTAATCCCGATTTAACATGGGGGGCAATCATGGCACGTTGTGAAACATGCAAACTCAGGGCGAGGTATGACAAAAATTCCACATCTTTCCTGGGCCGCTTGTGGCACTGGCATATCAAGTGGTGTCCGGGATGGAAATCCTATTTGAAGTCCCTGCCGGAGGCAAAGCGAAAAGAATTCATTGAAAAATACAAATAACACGTCATCCGGGAAATGGCGGGATGTAGGTGGACGATCGTGGTTCATCAGTGTGTCTTATCGCCGGTTCTTGGGGACTGTATGACATGTTTTTGGAAACACGTTACTCACTAATATGTTTGAATGTCAGGTGTCATTGCCTATCGTTTATCTCTCATCAGGAATCAGGCATCTGCAGAGGAAAAATCGCAGAAGCTCATTCAATAGGACTCAGAAAGGAAGAAGGCCCGCAGGTCACTGTGACCTTTGGGCCTTATTAGGGTTTTGAAAGAGAAATTAAGGAGGGTTATGCTCTAAGTTTTTGTTGAAAAAGAATAATCCAACAAAAATGGGTAGGCTTCTCTGTTCCCAATGTGTCGTTTTTTCTCCGTTGTAACTCCGCTTCTACTTGCTGTTTGAATGAGCCAGGCAGAAAAGATGGACGCGCACTCGAGAAGCTATATTGATATTGCCTGATATCCCTGCTTTAAAAATGTGCAATCTCTCGGCGTTGGGGCAAAAGTTGAAAATAGAACCCCTGTGACATCCGGCAACATCTTATTGATAGGTTACTGCAAAAAATATGCAAAAAAGGTCGGGCTATTAAAAAAAAAATAAAAACACATAAATACAAGAAGTTAAAAGGTAAAGGTGCGGATAAAATCTCCCTGAAATCCGTTGATGAAAGGGGCGGAACTGTCAGTGAAATTCGCAGATTGTAAAAAATACTGGCAGTGCTTTTAAAATTTGATCACGCCGGTGCGTCAAATGTGGTCAAAGCCGCTGATGTTGAATGTGCATCAGATGGGCCTGTTCGAAAAGAAGACAGAAAAATCAGTACACCCATAGCGTTCGTTCATGAATGAAAGGGGTAGATACAAGCAATGTGTGGATTCTGATCGGAAAGGTTAATCCCTCACTTTATCATGTAGTTGGCGTTTTTTCCAAGTGACTGAAAGGCGGTCTTGACAAGGGGTGAATTCGGGTATTATGTTTATTGAAATTATTTGACTGAAGGAGGATTACATTTATGAAAGTGAGAGGGCATAATATTTCGATTTTCTTTTCCTCGGTTGTCATCCCCATTTTATTGGTGATGTTTTATGCAATGCCGACAGCGTCAGGCGACGAAAACAAGAAGCAACTGCCCGCTCGTGAAATATCAGTTTCCCCCGAATACACCGGTATCATCGTTCAGGAGGGGGAGGACGTGAGCCTTGATTTCACCATTAAAAACGGCGGAAGGAACGACGAGAATATTGAACTTGTCATTCCGTCCGTTCCCGAAGGCTGGAAAGCCAAGTTTAAAACGTACAGCTTTGATGTTACGGGTGTCCATGTAGCGAGTGACAGCTCACTGTCATTGACCTTCGAGGCGGAACCGGAAAAAGGGGTGAAACCCGGAATATATGCTTTTATTGTCCAGGGAAAGACGGCAGATGGTAAACTTACTTCCTCCACCCGTCTCGTCATCAAGGTGAAGGAAAAGGAACAAGAAAAAAAGTTAAAGGGCCTGAATATCGTGACTTCCTACCCTGTGCTCCAGGGGCCCACAGATGCCAAGTTCGAGTTTTCTCTGGAGGTGGAAAGTAAGATCGACAAAGACACCATCTTGAACCTGGCCGTTCAGGGACCTGAAAGATGGGCGATCAATTTTAAACCCGCCTACGAAGAAAAGTATATCTCAAGCTTGAGAATCAAGGCCAACCAGAGCACGACCATGGCGGTGGAAGTCAAGCCCTATGCCATGGCTCAACCCGGACAATACCCTATCAAGGTCAAGGTGTCTTCGGACAAGGCCAAGGCTGAGGTCGAGCTTGTGGTCGTCCTCACCGGGACCTATCAGCTTGATGCCGGAACGCCTGACGGTCTGCTTTCCCTGGAGGCCTTTCAGGGCAAAGAGGCCAATTTGTCCTTTTATGTGAAGAACAGCGGTTCAGCAGCACAGAACAATGTGCACTTCATGTCTTTCAAACCTGAAAATTGGAAAGTCGAGTTTAAACCGGAAAAAATAGAGACCCTTTCTCCCGGGGATCTCAAACAAATTG
>CAZXWJ010000122.1:0-12407 GCA_964644375.1 uncultured Desulfobacteraceae bacterium
CCCTTGCAGGTGGTCCCTGCCGTGATGATCCAGCAGGCCACGGCCGGCATGGTCGGCGCATTTTTGCACAAGGAGTTCGGCAATGTGGAGTGGAAATTGAAACCCATGACGGAACCGATCAAGCTTTGGCTGATTATTGCGATAACCGGATGCATTACGGTGTCTCTTTCCGTCACAGCAATCTATGCGGTTTTCAAGGTGGCCAAGGTGTGGATCAAACTTTACGTCGTTGTTCTTCTTCTTTTGATGGGAGTCAGCATCCTTGTAAGATCCAACAAGGATCGACCGTACAAACCAATGAAGATGCTTTTTTACGGGGCCCTTGCGGCCTTTAATAAAGGGGTCGGCGGGGGTGGATATGGTCCCGTGGTCACCGTCGGTGGTCTTCTTTCCGGCGTCCCGGTCAAAAGCATGTTGGCCGTAACCGCAATCTCCGAGGGGACCGTATGCATTTTTTCCATTATTGTCTGGCTGGCGTTAGCGATCGGTGGAGGCATCACAATCGACTATCTCATCCTGCCTTCCATGATGCTCGGAAGCATGTTCGCGGCCATAGCCGCCCCGTACGCGATTCGCGTGTTTCCGGCAAAAATGTGGAAATGGGTTGTACCTATTTATTGCTGCATCCTGGGGGCGTATAGCTTTTACAAAATTGCGCCCAGCCTCATTCAGAAGTTTGCGGGTTGATCCGCCTTTTCATTTAGCCATTATTACATCCTATACCTGCAAAATGCCTCCCCTCCGTTCCGGAAGGGAGGCATTTTGGTCGATTTACGCCATTTTTTCACAACCGTGAGAGCCGGTTTATATTTAATGAATCTCGGAAAGGGCGTTCAGTTGATCTTCCCCCAGCGTCTTTTCAATATTAAGAAGGATTTTGACGCCACCTTCCATCTTGGCCATGCCCAGAATATATTCCGTGTCGAGATTGCTTCCAAAAGTCGGAGTTTCTTCGATATCTTCCCCTTTAATATTCAAGACCTCGGAGACGGAATCCACCACGACTCCGATCACGATCTGACCGGCCTGCAATTCGATTTCCACGACAATGATGCAGGTCCGTTCCGTGTGTTCCGTCTCATGCATACCAAAACGCAATCTCAGATCAATGACGGGAATCACCTTCCCTCGAAGATTGATCACACCTTTCACAAAATCGGGCGTGCGGGGCACCGGCGTGATGGGCATCATGCCGATGATCTCCTTGATTTGCAGGATACTGATCCCATATTCTTCGCTTTCGAGAGAAAAAGTGAGATACTTGCCTTCCTTATCAGCCATGGCATTCACCACCTGATCCATTTTTCGAGCCACTTCGGCCATGTCGTGTTCCTCCATCGTTTCGATGCGTTTGTTTGTAGGGTTCCTCCCGATATGCCCCGTCTTTAAAATCGGAGTCAATCTTCATGAATACATCGACATATGCTGCAAATTCCTTGAATCTATTTCAAAAGCCGTAGCGATATCCTTCGTCGTGCGGCGCAGTGGGTCTTTAAAATTTTCCCCCAAAAAATAGTCGAAACGATCTCCACTGCATGGCCGATGTCCATGGCACGGTGACTACCCGGATTCAGCCATGAGTTTCTCCCGAAAGCTCCCCAGCTTCTCCACCACGAAAATCTTCCAATCGGAATCGGCGTCAGGATTGGGTATCACCGCCGATCCTGAGATGCTGCGCTTTTCGAATCCTGCCATCAATCGTTTCACCCTGATGGATCGTTCCACTTCTATTTGATCCGAAAAGGCCTTCGACCTTTCGCTGATGAGCTCCGTATCCACACCCAGGATCTCATTCAGGATAACCATTGCGATTTCATTGCCCTTTCCCGGCTCAAAACCGTTGAAAACCTCTTTCCGCAGCAGGCGATCGGCCATATCTTTGTCTTTTCCCTGAATTGCGCTCATCTTTGCCCTGAACCTATCAATAGGCAGGAAGCCATCCAGGCACCGCTGAACAAGACCCCGAATTTTTCCGGTCATCTGCTGTTCCCTGAAGTGTCTCTTTTCCTCATCCGTCATGGCCAGGTTTTTGGTCTTTTCCATGATAATATCCATCGTGCTTCGAATCTCGCCCATGTTTCCCTGCACCTCATTGTTTTATTTTCCACAAAGACCCATTCAATTCAGCCCCAACATTTCCATCACCGTATCGTGAATCAATGGCCGGAAGGCCTTGATCTTTTTATTTTTCCGCGTAGGGTGCACCCGATTCGTCAGAAAAACCACGATCACATCCTTCTCCAGATCCATCCATACCGAGGTCCCGGTATATCCCAAGTGTCCAACGCTATGCTCCGAAAAATATTTTCCGGCACTCGAATTTTCAGGCGAAGGCGTATCCCACCCCAGGGCGAAGGTACAATCCTTCACAATATTCTGCCTCCGGAAGAACTCACGAACGGTCGCGGCTGAAAAAAAATCGTCCCTATTCCCCCGATAATGCTCCCGCAGCATATTCACGAGGGCAAGCACTTCCTCGGCCGTTCCGAACAGTCCCGCGTGCCCCGAATACCCCATAAGGGCGTAAGCGTTTTCGTCATGAACCTCTCCCCTGATGATCCGCCCTCTCCAGGGGCAGTCTTCCGTTGCAGCAAAGCACTCGCACCTGATCTTGTGGGGGCAATTTTCCGACCCCAGAAAAGTCTTCTTCAGGGACAGGGGCTCATAGCATGCCCGTTCGAGAAATGCGCCCAGGGTCTCTCCGATCTTTTCCTCGATGATCCATTCCAGCAGCATGTACCCCAAATCGCTATAGATGCATCTTGATCCGGGACGGTATGCAAATGGCAGATCAAGGATCTGCTCTCTCAACATGGCCTTTCTGGATGCAGGCGAAAACTGTACCAATTTCAGATAAAAAGGTTTCCAATCCGCAAGACCTGCAGCATGAGACAGGAGTAATCGAGGGGTCAAATCCCTTTTACCCTTGAGAGGAGCCGTCTGCAGCAATTCATATAAGGGCCGGTCCAATTCTATGGTTCCCTGATCCACCAACTTCATCACGCCGAGGGCCGTGGCCAGGGGCTTGGTGAGTGATGCCAGATCAAAGACCGTGACTTTTTCCATGGGAAGCCTTTGGGGCACAATGGACCGTAACCCCGCCTTGCAGAAGAACTCGACATGACCCCGGTAAGAAACCAGAAGCACGGCCCCCGGAAAGGCACCCTCCCTGGAGCCATTCTCCAAAAGGCCTTGAATGCGTTTCATCCGCCACCTTTCTTCGATGTAAAAAATCTCATCATAATAAATTTTTACGCTTGCATGAAGTGAATCCTCCTCAGGATTACACCTCTATGGATAAGGTCGTTTCCGACTGAAGGCCTGAACCCCCACCCGAAGTGGGGGGAAAACCATACAAACCCAAGACCCTGCATGCGTTTTGATGTTAATTTCCTTTTCATTTCTGCATGTTACATAACGACCTACCCTTGGCATAGTCCTTGCTGAAGCATTTAGATACCTCAAGACAAAAGGATACAAGCCATAGGATCATCCTCATTTTTCGTGAGGATACTTTATTAAAAAAGTATCTGCGATGAAAGGAAATCTGCGATGAAAGTCCTAATTGTAGACGATAATGATGCAACGGTCAGGATCATTCAAGAGTTAATTACCTCCGAAGACCACAGGGTCAGGACCGCCGGTGACGGGATTGACGCCTATTGGATTTACCTCCATTTCGAGCCGGACCTTGTCATAACCGACATAGAAATGCCCGGGAAAAACGGTTTTGAACTGATAAAAAAAATCAGAACCCACAATCCGGGGATCAAAACCATTTATATGAGCGGTGATCTGAGCCGATTCGATTCACTGCTCAATGAAGAGAAAACGAGGTACGATGCAAGTGTCTTGGGAAAGCCCTTTTCCATGGATGACCTCATCCAGCTTGTTTCAGATAATCAGCGCTCGCTGCAATCACGCCCGAAGGCATCAAGGCTGAGGCTCATAAAGTCGGCCACACAATGCCGTACAGGACACCAAAAAGACAAAGATACTTTCCCGCAGAACAAAATTTAGTTCTCAGTCGACAGAAAGTATCTACTCCATATAAAAATTTAAAATTATTACACATTTTGCTTAAAGACCAAAGCGTTACACGCTTTTTAGGCCAGCGATATGACTTAAAAAAAATATCCATGCCCCTGTCGTCATCTCCTCAAACCTGTCTGTACCCCTTATAACTGCATTAAATTTCCTTGATGTTTCCCTGGAGATTATTTAAAAAAGGGTTTTCTGTCATATTTCAATCAATATTACCCCATTCTAATGGTCCTCCCATAGCCATTATGCAACCTCAAGGGGCGATTGCAGGTGGATAAAATTCAAGACCCTGCTCTTTTCATATCCACTCTATTTATTTCAACCCGTATCGATTATGAGATTAACGATTTTTAAACGGCTGACCTTCGGCTATATGACCATCATGGTTCTGGTGGTTTTTCTGGGGGTCTATGTCAGCCTTAAGCTCAACCAGTTGAACAACCTCACGCGTTCCGTTGCGGTGGTGGATCAAACAACCATTCGGCCGACAGAACGCCTTCTGGACGCCGTGTTCTCTCAGGTTGGATTTGAAAACAAATACCTTATCTCTAAGGATCCGGATTTTTTCCGTCGCTTTTGGGAAATTGAGAAGCGTGTTACGAGTGGGCTGAAAGAGCTGGCGGAACGCTTTGCAGACCGGGAAGAGAAGAATTTACTCATTGAAGCGGAGGCATTTTATGCCAGTTATCACAGTCTTTTCAAAGAGGAGGTGGGATATATCCTGTTAAGCAAGCCCTATTCTCAGAAAGAATTCCGCAACAAAAAAGATGCGCTTGTGGATGACCTGAACCGGCGGCTTCGAAAAATAATCCAAATCACACAGTCAAATCGATATAAGAAGATCCATACATCAAGTCAGATCAGTTACCACGTGCTCAAAGTGACGTCCGTCACAGCAGGACTTGCCGTCATTGTGGGCCTTCTTATCTCCTTTTACAACACCCGGAGCATCAACCGATCGATTTTGCTCCTGCAGAAAAAGACAAAGGAAATCGCGCGAGGAAGTTTTGAAGAGATCCACGATATTTCATCGCCTCCTGAGATCAAAGAACTGGCCGATGATTTCAACAGCATGTGTGGACGCCTGAGGGAATTGGATGAGATGAAAACGGATTTTATCAGCCATGTGTCCCATGAACTCCGAACGCCACTTACAGCCATAAAGGAAGCATCCAGCATGCTTCTTGAAGGAACCTATAAAAAAGCACCTGAAAAAGAGCATGAACTCCTGTCCATCACAAAGGAGGAATGCGAACGCCTGATCAATTCGGTTAACCGAATCCTCGATCTCTCCCGGATGGAAGCAAAAATGATGAACTATCAATTCAATGATCAGAGCCTTGTTCCTTTGCTGCGCAAGACCATTTTAAAACTTGCACCTATCGCATCACGAAAAAAGATACATCTCAGGTTTGAACCGGAAACGAGACTGCCGTCGGTGAAAATGGATGATGAGCGTATTGCTCAGGTCCTGGAAAATCTTTTGGGAAATGCCTTGAAATTTACCGGCAGCGGCGGACGCGTTGTCATTAAAGTTTCGATACACAAAACCGATCCGGACTCTATAGTTGTTTCGGTTTCAGATACGGGTTGTGGTATTGCCGGCGAAGACCTCGAAAAAATTTTTCATCGGTTTAAACGCATTGAAAGTGGAAGACTGACGGCAAGAGGGACAGGCCTGGGACTATCACTGGCCAAGCATATCATTGCCGCACACGGAGGAAAAATATGGGCACAAAGCGAGCCATCGAAGGGCAGCATTGTCTCTTTTACATTGCCTGTGTCGTAATCATGGTATCGGGAAGCCTGAGTTGCACCCCCATGATAAACACGCTGAAGGCCCAACAACGATTAGAAGACGCCAATCGCCACGTCACCGGCGGAGATTTCAAATCGGCCCTTAAGGCGAATGAGGAGGCCCTGACGGCGGCCCCTGCCATGTTTGGGGACCGTGCCCTCTATCAAATGGCTTTAACCTATGCACACCCCGAGAATCCCCGTCCCGATTATCTGGAATCCGCAAGATCCCTTCAACAGCTCAGGTTGAATTTTCCTGAAAGCCCTTTGAAGGATGAGGCCGGTGTTTGGCTTCACCTGCTACGTGAAATGACTGAAGGGGGCAGGGAAATAAAAAGATTAAAGACGTCCATCGCCGACCTGGAAAGAACAATCAAGGAAAAAGATGGCGAGATAAAAAATGAAATCAAGAAAGTCCCCAAACCGAATCGGAAGAAACCGGGCCCGAAAATCAATGATTTAAAAGAGGCGATCACCGATCTGGAGAATACAATTCAAGAAAAAAACGCTGAAATTGAGGAACTGGAGAACTATATTAGAGCGGTACAAACCGAATTAATCGACGTGAGGAGCCAAATCGAAAAGCTCAAGGAGGTAGACCTCGGGATCGAAGAAAAGAAACGAAAGGCTTTGCCTTAACAATCTCTAACATTCATTAATTTAAAACAATATTGAACACTTAAACGAAAGAAGGACATTGGAAATGGACAAAATTCTGGTGGTTGACGACGATCAGAATATACTCAAAGTTATAAAAATGCGGCTGGAAGCCGAAGGGTGTGGTGTTACAACAGCAACCACTGCCGAGCAGGCCGTTGAATCTGCAAGGCAAAATGTTTTTGACCTGGCGCTCCTTGACTTGAAGCTGTCCGGAAAAGACGGCATCGGGCTCATGCAGGATCTTCATCAGATCAATCCGGATATGCCGGTTCTGATCCTGACGGCATACGGCACCATCAAAAGCGCGGTCGAGGCCATGAGGAAAGGTGCTTACAGTTATTTGACCAAACCCTTTGATTATCAAGATCTGTTACTGCAAATAAGGAACTGCCTCGAAAAAGGGCGACTTACACAGGAGGTCAAGCGCCTGCGGAATATGGTGAAGGCCCATTACGGGTTCGAAAACATCATTGCCAGAAGTGGGAAGATGAAAAAGGTTCTGGAACAGGTTGCCCAGGCGGCCCAATCGGATTCCAGCGTCTACATCGAAGGAGAAAGCGGGACAGGAAAGGAGTTGATTGCCAATACCCTTCACCTCGTCAGTTCCCGAAAAGACGGTCCCTTTATAGCCATCAATTGTGCCGCTATACCTGAAACCCTGCTGGAGAGTGAATTGTTCGGCTATGAGAGGGGGGCCTTTACCGGCGCGACCAGCGGGAAAAAAGGTCTCCTTGCCCAGGCCCAAAACGGATCCTTCTTTCTGGATGAAATCTCGGAGATGCCTCTGACCATGCAGGCCAAACTCCTCCGAGTCCTTCAGGAAAAGGAATATTACCCCCTGGGGGGAGGAAAGACCGTCAAAGTGGATGCCCGCTTCATCGCCTGCACCAACAAAAATCTGGAACAGGCGGTGTCAGAGGGCAAATTCCGAGAAGATCTTTTTTATCGAATTCACGTTATCCCCATCAAGCTTCCGCCCCTGAGGGAAAGAAAAGAGGATATACCCGTCCTGGCAAAACACTTTTTGAAAAAATATTCCCAAAAAACCAGGAATAAAATTCGGGGGATTTCATCGACCGCCTTGCAGAAACTGCTGCTGTATTCATGGCCGGGGAATGTCAGGGAGTTGGAGAATACCATTGAGTGTGCTGTTGCCATGAGCCTCAAAGACATCATTACCGAAGAATTGATCCTCCAGACCCATAACCTGGAGAAGGGACGGCTCAGACTTCTGAAAGATGCCAAAGAGGATTTTGAAAAGGACTATCTTGTCCAGTTGATTGAACTCACTCAGGGAAATGTCAGCCGGGCCGCAAAACTGGCAGGAAAATATAGGGCCGACCTCTATGATTTGCTAAAAAAACATGACCTGAATCCAGCGGACTTCAGACCCAACAGGGCTAAAAAAGCCTAAAATCACTTTTGTGATTCCCGTTTGATTTTCAGTGATTAAACCTAGGGAGAAGGAAACCGGTGTCCAACAAAAACAGCAGAAGAGATCAAGAACTCCAGATTTGGGGATGGCTTCTATTCATAGCGTCCGCCGTCTTTTTCATTGCCTCCAGTGTACGAAGCGGCGATATAGCCGGTCTCTTGGGGGGACTTTTCTTTTTAGTGGCATGTTTTTTCTTTCTCTTCCCCTTTATGGGTCGAGGGGGGCGTGATGGGAAAGATGAAGATTCCGCCCAGGAATATCGCCAAGGCTAATGCCAAGGTCCGTAATGTCGGCGATGATGACGGGAATGATAAGGGTGAGGCCGATACTTATAGTACCTCGGATTTGAGTGGTAGTAAAAACTGAAACCCGGATAATAAGGATAGGCAATGGGCGGTCTCGAACGGTAATAGACCTCCGGGTCTTCACAAATCTCCTCCACGGTTTCGCTGAGCAGTTTTCCGTCCTTCCAGACTCGTTTCGTGACCTTTCGGCAGTTCGTCTTCACATCGCCGGAATGGGGAATCACCTCAACGGCGGAACCCTGCCTGTCATAGTAAATAACCTGTTTGTCATTTTGCACGGCATCTCTTACGGCCTGATAGTCCTGATCAACCGCATTGCCTGCAAGGGCACCTAGAATCGTCCCGGCTGCGAGCCCGATGAGCGTTCCCTCGGTATTCCCGCCGATTGCCTGCCCGATCAGGGCCCCGGCACCCGCACCGATCATGGCACATCTCTGGGTATTGTATCTGTCCATGGGAACATGAGCGCAGGCACCCAACATGGCGAAAACAGTTACAAGCAAAATGAGTGAATAGCGACGTTTCATTGTTTTCCCCTGTCTTCCTTCTCACCTTTTTTCATATTAGACGTTTCTCAAATCAAAAGGGTTTACGAGGTTCCGATGGAAAGACATTTTTGGGAAGACTTCCTCGTACCTATCACCTATTCTAAGCCAGAGAAGGCATTATGCTCCCTCCAAATCAGCTTCATGGATTCACGGATCATGTGGTTGGACAAAGTCATAACCTCAACCATTGTTTTTTAAAATAAAATTTATTTCTACTCCAGGCACTAGCAAAAAAACGGCCATCATCCCGGGCCTTTTGAAGCATGCGGATGAAGATACAGGACTAGATCTTGAAATACTTTTTTACCCGTGCCAAAGAAACCCTTTTCTTCGGCATCAAGAATGCCTGTTTGGCTCCCACGATCCGTTCATGCGATTCCTTCAAACGCTGTAAAGGTATCTCCCCACGAAGAACCTTGCCACGAATTCTATCCAGACTGTCCAGGACTTTTTCCCTATTTTGACAAATAAGCAGGATATCGGCCCCGGCCCCCAGGGCATCTGCAGCCCCGTCCGCCACTCCTTGATGCCCCGCAATAGCCCCCATTTCCAGATCATCCGTGATGATCAGTCCCCCAAAACCCATCTTTTCTCTCAAAAGCCGGCTCAAAACAGCCGACGAAAGGGTGGCAGGATTATCAGGGTCCAGTGCGGAATAAATGGCGTGGGAGGTCATAATGGCGGAAACACCTTCCTCGATGGCTGCCCTGAAGGGCGGCAGGTTTTCCCCCTCGATCTCCTCCCGGGTCAAAGATATTCTCGGGAGTTTGAAATGAGGGTCCAGGTCAGCAGGGCCCAGACCCGGAAAATGTTTGGCCACAGCCATAATGCCATTTTTCTGCAGGGATCTCACGACCCTTCGTCCCAGTCGAGCCACCCTGTCGGGTTCCTCACCAAAAAGCCGACCCTCCAAATGTTTTTCGAGCTCCCCCTTCTGTACATCCATAACAGGGGCGAGGTTCATATTCAGGCCCACCATTTTCATTTCACGAGCCGTTACCCGTCCGAATTCGGAAGCCGATTTCTCGGGGTGATCATTCAAGCCAATGGCGCGATTCCCGGGGAAGACAGTAAAAGGTTCGCGCAACCGGGCAACCCGCCCTCCCTCCTGATCAACCGCCAAAAAAAGGGGAAGGCCAATGCAGGCCATGGCCATATCTTGAAGATCCCGGCAGAGCCTTGCCACTTGAAGTGGATCTTCCACATTCCTTGAAAAAAGAATCACACCCCCCAGATGGTAATCCTTAATCAGGTCTTCGGTCCCTTTGTCCAGTTGAGGCCCCGGAAGGCCCGCCATGAAAAGCTGCCCGATCGTTTCATTGATTTCGGACAGATCAAGGGTTGGTGTCATATCAGTCCGCCCCCAGGTTCCCATTCATCCCCTTTTGTGTATTCGATAGGCTTCAAGGCTTCCCAATTCAGTCTCCCGGAAACAAGAAAGGAGGGGTCCTCATCGGCGAGAAGCCGTTCATAGATAACTCCAAAGCCCCGGGTCTTCCCTTCTACATCTATTCCTCTTCCGGACCTTCTCCCGGTCCGATCAAAGGCAACACCTTGTCCACTTTGAAAAAAACCAGGAAGCGAGGCTTTCCCTCTTCCTTCCCCGAAGCATACCTTTTGCTGCGTATGTCATAGAGAAGTTCGCTGTCCTGTTCCTCCTTCACCTTGGTCAGGTAAAGTCGTGTGCCTTTGTATCCCGGGCCATCCTCCATAAAAAGGTAGGTTGCATGGCTGTTGGACTTCAAGTTTTCATGGGTCAGACGATCTGCCATGATAAAAGCAATGGTTTCTTTATCCATGATATGGGGCTTGGCATAAACGGCTGCGTCCACCCGGCCCTGACCGTCTGAGGTCGACAAAGTACCCCTTCCTTTAACGTTCTCGAAATACGCTTCAAGATCCATGGTATACCTCCTGAATCAAGTAGGTTAAAGGGGCTATGCCCCCGTAACGACATCATTTTCTTGGATTAAAAAAACATACATGCTCCATTCTCGGGGCAAAACGCTCGGGGCCCTCCAAGAGGGATTGCCCCAACGATCTTGCAATACCTTTCAGCATACCCCCGAAGATCCATTGATGCACGGGATAAAAGGTGTACCAGTAAAGGATTCCAAAGAGACCTTTTGGCAAGAACCTGGAGAGTTGCTGCACCTCCGATGCCCCGTCACCCACGGGCTTCACCCTGAATTCAAGGGTAGCCTCCCCGGGGAGTTTCATCTCGGCCAGCAGGACCAATCTTCCCGGGGCCTCAATCTCGAGGACCCGCCAAAAATCCAGGGCATCCCCCACATAAAGTTCACCGGGATGCCGGCGCCCTCTTCTCAAACCCACCCCTCCCATGATCCGGTCTATCCCGCCGCGAAGCCGCCAAAGGAAATCTCCGAAATACCAACCGGTCCCACCCCCAATCCGGACAACGGCCGGCCATATCGTTTCGGGCGGAAGATTCACAAGCACCCGATAGCCGCATTCCAATATTGTTCCGCCGGCATAAGGGGCGTCTCCGCACCGTAGCCATTCAGGGGGATCCTTCATCCCGGAATCAGACCAGCAGGTCTCCACCTGCCGCCGCTGCGTTTTTTCCAGGGCCAGACGGACGGCCTGCCTGCAGGAAAGCAGTTTCTGGGGAACGATCGAATGGATCCGGTTCTCCTGACAAACCACCGGATTTCGCAGGCCCTCTGCAAGCGGCCTGGCAAGAGATGAAGGCACGGGTGTCACGAGATGAATCCAATAGGAACTCAGCCGGGGCGTCAACAGAGGGACTGGCACCACCCATCGCCTGGGAAGTTTCGCCTCCTCGGCGTAAATCTCCATGAGATCCCGATAGGTCAGGACGTCGGGTCCCCCGATGTCAAAGGTCTTTCCCTTCACGGCATCAGATTCCAGACATCCCTGGAGATAATAGAGCACATTTCGAATGGCAATGGGCTGACAGGGTGTCCGAACCCAGCGGGGCGTTACCATGATTGGCAGACGCTCCACCAGATAACGAAGGATCTCGAAGGAGGCTCCACCCGAACCGAGAATCATGGCCGCCCTCAAAAATGTCGTCGGGACAGAACCTGACTGGAGAATCCTCGCAACTTCGATCCTGGAGCGCAGGTGTCTGCTCAATGAGGGGTCGTCCGAACCCAGTCCCCCCAAGTAGATCATTCGCTCCAGCCCCCCCGATGCCGCTGCTTGGATCATGTTCCGGGCGGCTTTGCGATCCGCCGCAGCAAAATCCTTGTGGCGGGGGTTCATGGAATGAATCAGGTAAAAGGCCGCCCGGCACCCCTTGGTCGCCCTTCCCAGGGTCTCCAGGTCATGGATATCGGCCCGGACAAGTTCCGTCATGGGATGATTGGCCCAAGGCCGGCATCGTATCTTGTCCAGAGATCGCCCCATGACCCGCACCCGATACCCGGAAGCCAACAATTGAGGGACAAGTCTGCCACCCACGTAACCCGTGGCCCCGGTCACAAGCACAGGCTTTTTTTCCATCACGATACCTCCTCTCTATGAGGGAGAAAAACGTCAACTTTGCGAAGCCGTGTTGGAAACCTTTCATGCTTTAAACTAGTGTCTATCCACGAAGGGTTAATTATCTGAAATAAATACAAAAAAGCGCAT
>CAZXWJ010000123.1:0-12333 GCA_964644375.1 uncultured Desulfobacteraceae bacterium
CCTTTGTCGACCTTGGGGTGTTCAATGAAGAGGGCATCCATGTGACCTATCAGGGACCCTATCGGCTCATCGGCAGGGATTACGGCAGGGAACCCTGGTTTCAGGAGGTGATCAAGAAGGGAGTCTATGTCAGCGATATTTTTCTCGGGTTTCGGCGGGTACCCCATTTCGTCATCGCCCTCAAGAGAGAAGCGCCCACCCGGACCTGGGTTGTTCGGGCGACTATCGATACCTATATGTTCAATGAACTGGTCAAAAGGGTTCACATCGGCAAGACGGGGGAGGCTTATATCCTTAACGAGAAGGGCGTTTTTCAAACTGAACGCCGTTCCGGCGGCAAGATCATGGGCAATGATCCGGACCGTATTCAAGAGACGTCGCACCATAGAGACATTCGGACATTTATCAAGAAGGATCTGAAGGGGAATGAATACCTCTACGCCACGACATGGTTGGATGCCAAAAAATGGATGCTGGTGGTCAGGCAAGAGAAGGCGGATGCCTTTAAGGCCCTTCAGTCTGCGACCTCTCTTATCCTCTTTATTATCGTTATCGGGGGGGCGGGCATCATTGCCATGGCCTTTTTTATTACCCATCATATCGTGCGGCGCATGGAGAAAATGGACCGTGAAAAGGACCGGCTTGGCGAACAACTGATCCGGGCCGCCCGTTTGGCTGAACTCGGTGAGATGGCGGCCGGTTTTGCGCATGAAATCAACAATCCCCTTCAGATCATGAAATCAGAGCAGACCCTCGTAGATACGATTTTATCGGATTTGAAGGAAAAGGGAGAATTGGAGGAATCCGAAGACTTGAAGGAATTGGAAGATTCCATGAACCAAATCAACCTGCAGGTCGACCGCTGCGCCCGGATTACCCAGGCCATTCTCAAATTCGGCAGAAAAAGCGAACCTGTTTCAAAGGACTTTGATCTTCGGCTTTTCATTCCCGAAGTTATCGGTATGATATCGAAAAAGGCAAGTGTCCAGGGCATCACGGTTACGCATGAGATCCAAGACAAAACACCGCTGATTCACGGCGATCCCGCGCAGCTTCAGCAGGTTGTGCTGAACCTCCTGAATAACGCCATCGACGCCATTGCGGCGGAACATGGGGCCAGGGGAGGCGCGCTGTTTGTCGGGGCCGGGCTCAAAAACCCCGATCAGGTTCGGATTTCGGTCAGGGATAACGGTTGCGGCATAAGTCCGGAAAATTTGAAAAAGGTCTTCTCTCCTTTTTTTACGACCAAACCGGTCGGCAAAGGTACGGGATTGGGGCTTTCGGTTTGCTACGGCATCATAGACGGCATGGGAGGGGAGATGACTGTCGGCAGTGAAAAAGGTGTGGGAACAACCTTTAACATTACCTTGCCTGCCGTGCATGAGTAGCGGGATGAAACGACCTTGGCGCAGTCTTTATCGGAAGGTTCCTTTCCGGGACCGGGAACGGCGTTAAGCGTGTGCCCAACGAAAGACAGGGAGGAAGAGACGATGACCGAAATGAAGGTGATGTTGGTGGATGACGAGGAGAGGTTTCTCAGTACAACTAAGAAATTGATCGCACGAAAGGGACATGATGTCGAAACGGCCACAAGCGGGTCGGAAGCCCTGGAAAAATTGGCGACCCAGAGTGTTCACGTTGTCATTCTTGATGTGAAAATGCCGGGAATGGACGGCATTGAGACCCTGAAAGTGATCAAAAAAAAGTTCCCCCTGGTCGAGGTGATCATGCTGACAGGTCATGCTACCGTGGAATCGGCCGTTGACGGCCTCAAAGCCGGGGCCACCGACTACTTGATGAAACCGACCGATATCGAGGAACTTCTCATGAAAGCAGAGGAGGCCTTTAACAAAAGAAAAAGGATTGAAGATAAAATACGGGTCGCCCGGACACGGAGTTTTATGAAGTCCCCCAGAGAGATTCTAAGGGAGACGGAGGAAACCTAGGAGAACCTTTCCTGCAAAGAGGACGGGAATTATGACAGAGAAAATTAAGGTCCTGATGGTGGACGATGAGGATCAGTTTCGATCTACAACCGCCAAGATACTCTCCAGAAAGGGATATGATACCACGATGGCGGCCAGCGGTGAAGAGGCCCTTGAAATCCTGGAGACCTCCGACCAGGATGTGGTGGTTCTGGATATCAAGATGCCGGGTATGGACGGACATGAGGTCCTGGTGCGCATCAAGGAGATGCGCCCTGATATCCAGGTGATTATGCTGACCGGTCACGGTACGATGGATTCCGCAAAGGAATCCCTGAAGCACAAGGCCTTCGAATATTTGAACAAGCCTTGCGACATCGATCTTTTGACGGCAAAGATCAACGATGCCTATCGGATATCGAAAGGGGGCATAAGCGAGGAGAAGACGGCCCGGGATATTATGATCCCCCTGAAGGAATATACGACCATAAAGGCGGACAGCACGGTCAGGGAGGGCATCGAACATTTGAAAAGGTCTTACGAGGATTTTGTCGCAACCGGCCGGATTATGGAGACCGGGCATCGATCCATTCTTGTCTTTAACCTGGAGGGGGTGCTGGTGGGCATTCTCAGTATCCTGGATTTGATTCAGGCCTTGCGGCCTGCCTATCTCTCAGCGCCGAAACCGTCCATGGCGGATAGTCTCCACTATTCTCCCATGTTCTGGTCGGGGCTTTTCACGAGTCAGGCAAAGGCTCTGCTGAAGATGAAGGTCTGGGACGTCATGTCGGAACCTCCTCCGATGGTTGAAGAGGATGCCAATTTAATGGAAATTGCCGAGATCATGTACACGACAGGCGCCAGGCGATTGGGAGTGATCGGCAGGGAAAAAGTGGTCGGCGTTGTCAGGGAGCAAGAAATTTTTTTCGAGATCGCCGGAATTGCCCTGGAATCCTAGACCGGCGGCAGGTGGGACGGCCGTTTTGGATTGAATCGGGATGTGAAATTCTTGGCAGAGTGAAGAGGGAAAAAATGGCTGAAGCAAAGAAAAAGGCCACCGGATATGACAAGTATGTTGACTGGAAGCTTTTTTTTATTCCCGTAGTGCTCTTCTTTGTGATTCTCGTGCTTCCAACTCCATACGGCATGAAGGATGTAGGCACCGAAGTCAAAGTCGGGCCCAAGGCGGTTGCCAATTTTATCACCGAGAAACTCTTCGAGAATGAAAGCGGTGATGTTTCCCAGTGGCAGCTTCTTGCGGCCCACATGATGGAAAGAAATATGCGGATGGGTGCTCTTTCAAAAGAGAGGTTCTTGAAACGAGACCTGAAATGGTGCCTTAAATACGATATTTCGGCAGATTCGAAAAATTTTCAGAGGGCCCGGGAGTATGTGAAACTCTCCCTCAGTGACGAGACCTTTGCCGACATCATGAAAAAGGCCGTTCAACTCCGGCACAAAGACCTCAAATATGAAAACCTTTCCCCTGATGACAGAAAAGACGCAGACAAGGGTGCTTGGCACATCAAGGCGGCCATCGCCATGGTCGTTTTTGTGGTTTTTTGCTTTATGACGGAATGCATTCCCTTGCCGGGCGTTGCTTTCTGCATCGGTCTGATTTTGGTGTTTACAGGCGTCGTGACAAGAAGAGAAGTGGCCATGCTTTATTGGGATGATGCCTGCTGGTTCATCATGGGCAGTCTCATGTTCGCAGCGGCCTTTGTCAAGACCGGGGTCGATAAGCGGATCTGTATCATGATGTTCAAAAAGTTGGCCGTTCCCAATGTCAGGTGGATCACCTTGATTTTTTTTATCATTATCAGCCCTCTGGCGGCCTTTATTTCCGATCACGCCCTGGCGGCCATGTTTTTGCCTATCGGAATTCTCCTCTACCAAAACAGCCTGACCGATGAGGTCACGGAAGATAAGGAATTGGCCAAAATGCTTATGATCGCCATCGCCATGGCCTGCAACATTGGGGGACCCGGTGCGCCGTCCGGTGGTGCCAGAAACGTCATCATGATGACGTATCTTAATGATATGTTCGGGCTGGACATCGGTTATTTCCAATGGGTCACTTACTGCTTTCCCTTTGTGCTTCTCATGATTCCCATCACGTGGTTGATCACAAACTGGCGATTCAAACCAATCATTACGTCCCTCGCTCCCGCCATGACCTATCTGGAGCGGCAAATCGGTAAAATGGGAGGGTGGGACCGTAAACAAATTCTGGCCACAATTATTTTTGTCGTCATGATTTTCGGCTGGTTTACGGAAAAGGCTTTTTTTGACCTCGGGATTTACCCCATTCGACTCGGTATCGGAGTCATTGCCGTAGCCGGCGCCGTAGCCTACCTTCTTGCCGGCGTCGTGAACTGGCGGGATTATCAGGAGAAGATAGACTGGGGCGTTGTCTGGCTATACGCCGGGGCCATCATTTTCGGACGCACCCTTGACAGCACCGGGGCCGCCTACTGGTTGGCCAGGTCTGTCATCGATCTGATCGCCCCTCTGGGCATGGATTCCGGACTCCCCCTGATGATGACCTCAAACGGCCTCACCGCCGTGCTGACCAACCTCATGGCGGATGGGCCCGCAGCGGCCGCAGTGGGACCCATCTCTCTCAACATGGCGGGCCTCGTGCATCCAGGAACCACCTTCCTGCCATTCATGGCCATGGCTACGGCGATGTCCTCATCCTTTGCCTATTGCCTGATCATCGGAACGCCCCCCAATGCCATTGTGTATGCAAGCGGATATCTCGAGCCCAAGGACTATCTCAGGGTGGGAATACCCATGTGGTTTATAGCGAACGTGCTTGTGATTTTTTTGACCGCGGTCTACTGGAGTTACCGGGGGTTTGTGGAACTGCCGAATTTTTAGTCCAACATAGAAATCCTTGCTCTCTGAGCTAGGTCAGAGTTCAGTGGCTTTGCCATTTGAGCGACTTATTGCCCGATATGAGGTGTCAGGTGCCGTGCATTCGCCCTAGCGTATTGCGAGGTGTATGGGAGTCGGCGGGGCCGGTTGTCAGTTCATGAGTTGTTTCTTTAAAAACCTATTGGGATGAAGTTGGCTTTTGTACATCGTGGGCTCCTACCCCATGAAGATGAGCGAAAGTGGAAATGCTGAAACCTGAACACTGAAATCTGAAACCCAATTTCCATAATAGGTCTTTAGCGGGTCATGCCCACCGGGCTTAGATCAAAGCCGGGCCCTCTGGACCCGGATATTTAAAAGACAGCAGAAAGGGATCCGTCCAATCCATGGCTCATAGAAAGAAATCGGAGAGGTTACAGCCAAGGGCAGCAGAAGGAAGAAACGGCTCGAAAAAGGGAAGGCTTTTTTTTCATCGGGGCGGAATCACGTATTTTTCGAAAAAAACAGAACGCACTTTCTTTTTTATCCTGACGATTGCGATGCTCCTTTGGGGGCTCTTGAGCAAATTTGATTTTTTTTAGGAATTTACAAAACGAATGTCGAAAAACGGCGGTTTTACCATAAGGTATTATTTCCAAACCCTTTCGGGCATCGTGGGGTCTCCCGGGCATTTTTTCGTTCACCTTCCCGATCCGGTAGGCTTCAGGCGGTCCGTTGGCTTTTTGCTGGTGTCCAGCCTTTTTTTTACCGTTGCGAGTTTTACCTGCTTTAGGGAAAATCATTGGATACTGAGCAGTATTTTTTGGGTCAATGCCTTTTTCATGCCTCTCATTGCTTCGGGAGTCGCCTTCATGGTGATGATTTCCACCCTTGGAAGACGCATACCATTCGAAAGACTTTTTGCAATATATGCCTTTGCTGCGGGGGCCAGTCTCCTGGTATCCTGGATCCCCTTCTCGACCTGGTTGACAGAACCCTGGAAATGGGTCCTGATCGGTCTTGGTATGGTTAAGGGAGGCGGCCTTAGGTGGAGGCAAATGGCCCTGGTGGTTGGGGTTTCCATTGTGATCCTGGTCTTGCTTTTCCAGGCGTTCCTGCCCGCCGTTGCCTTTGTGCGGAGATGGGCGGGGTAGGGTTGATCCAAGTGCCCGGGAGGACTGACGAAGAGGAAGGCGGATCCAAGATTTATTGCGGCCACTAATTAGCGCTCAGCGATCAGCCGTCAGCAAAAATATCTAAGAAACAAGGCATTAAGCTGACAACTGAATGCTCCACCCTGGAATTTCTGATTTTTGGATGCAAATAAATCGCAATTTGAAGGCGGAGATCAAGGAAAGACGATTCAGGGAAGATCCCTATTGCCGGCTCAACTGTGGTTCCCGTCGAAATGCCTCCCCTAGAAGACCTGCTTTAACTTTTCGGTGTCCATAGCATAGGCGTATCAGGCTATCACAATAAGATAGGTCAGATATCCCACGTAACAGAGTAACAGAATAAAGCCGTCCCTTCGGCTGACCGTATTTGTTTTTCTCATCATTAGGAACGGCAAGAAGCTCGTGACCAACATGACCAAGTAGTCGAAGACAAGGCCGCTTTCAAAAAAACCGCCCGGAATGGGAATGGGCCGGGCGAGGGAGGCGGCTCCCAGAACGCTCAGGATGTTGAAAACATTGCTTCCTACAAGGTTGCCGATGCTTATGTCCATCTCTTTTCTCAGGGCGGCTATAACAGAGGTGGCCAGTTCAGGAAGGGAGGTTCCAAAGGCGACAATGGTCAGGCCGATGAATTTTTCACTGACTCCGAGTAGGGTCATGATTTTAACCGCGGATTCAACCACGATCTGGGCGCCGGCCACAACACCGATGATGCCAGCCAAAATCAGGATAATCTGTTTCGACTTGGAGACAACATATTCGATGTCTTCTGCTCCCGAGTCGGGAAGGCCCCCCGTTTCAGGCTTCGCTGCTTTGCCTTGCCTCATGGCAAGGTAATAATTGAAAAAGGTATATAGGATGATTCCTGCGAAGAGGGTCCCTCCTTCAATCCTGCCAAGGACTGAATCAAGAGAGAGTAAGAGCAGGTAGACGCTTATCCCGAGCATAATGGGGATATCCCGGGTAATCACCGATCGATGGCTCGTGATGGGCTGAAAGACGGCGGCCATGCCCAGCACGAGAGCGATATTACAGATATTGCTCCCCACCACATTTCCCATGGCGATCATGCTGTTGCCCTTAATGGACGAAACGAGGCTTACGACAAGTTCCGGCGCGGATGTGCCGAAGGCAACGACTGTCAGGCCAATGACGATAGGTGTTATGCCTAGGCTTCGTGCCAGGCTTGAAGAACCTTTGACAAGCCATTCAGCTCCGTAATAGAGCATCAGGAATCCGACAAGGCAGGCCAGGATATAGAGCGTCATAAATTCGTCCTCGTTTTAAAAGTCGAACGGCACCCAGAGTGTGAATAAGAATCCTTACATTCACCAAAAAAAGAAGTGAGCCAGAATCTCAAAATATATCGGGATCAATGAGTATTACTTCTTGGGATTCAATGACCCTGGGATTGCTCTTGATGGAGGCCCGGGCGAGTACTCAAAATCAATCCCTATAAAAATCGAGGCTTCCGAACTCTCTATTCATAATTCATTAGCAGGGAAAGTGCAAGACCGGCTGATAACCTTATTGGCCATTTCGGACCTGTTGTGTTATTCTAAAAATAAGAATGCCTTTGATGAAATACAAAAGGAGTAAAATGTTTTGAACTATAATATCCGTGTCCTGCTGGTAGATGATGAAGAGCGATTTGTCATGAATTTGACCAAGATATTGAATGGGAGAGGTTTTGATGCCTATCAGGCCTTTAGCGGTCATGAAGCCCTGGATATGGTTAAGTACGACGAGGGATTCGATGTGGTCGTGCTTGATGTGAAGATGCCGGGTATGGATGGTATCGCCACCCTGGGAGAGATCAAGAAATGGGCCCCGGACACGGAAGTCATCATGCTGACGGGCCATGTGACCCTTTTTTCGGGCACGGAAGCGATAAGAAAAGGAGCCTATGACTATTTGATGAAACCCTGTGATATAGAAAATCTCGTGGAAAAGATAAGGGAGGCCCACGAGGCGGAGGTCATCAAGAGGCATCCGGTCCTGTGGTCACGAAAAATGGTTAGGGATATCCCTTTGCATCGATATGTGGGGCTCCTCCCCGATGACTATCTCTGTAAGGCCCTGGAGAAGATGAGAAGGGCGCCAGGAGAATCCGCTTTTGAAGAAAGTTATATCCTGGACCCTGAGGCTCGACTGCTGGGAGTCGTGACAAGACGGTGCCTTCTCAATCAGGTACAATGTGACTGTGAAGTGTCCTCTTTAACCTGGGCGAAATTGCAGGAAAACCCGCAATGGCTACCCGATAAATCCCTCTGCGAGATCATGCAACCCGATCCCGTATCCGCCCAGTCCAATGCCCTGCTCACGGATGCGGCCAATCAGATGTTTGTGCATGGCATTCGTCATCTGCCCGTGATTCGGGCGGGAAAATTAGTGGGGATCATCAAAATGCAGGATATCTTTCAGTGTTTGGATGGCGAAATCGAATAGGTAGGAGGTGGCCTATTCCATGACAAATGTCCTGAATGTTTTTCGTCAGGTTCGTTCGAGGGATTTTCCCTATTTTCGCCGTGTCTATAACACCATCGTGGTCACCCTTCTGGCAATCTCTCTCATCCCTACGATTTGCAGTTCAAAAATTACCATGATGAGAAATGGTTCAGGGCTGTGATGGCCAAGGGAATGTTCATCGGCGATATCACTGAAAGAATGACCAATATTGAATTGGTTGTCAGTTGGTTGAGCGATCTGATCAGAACTTTCTCCATACGCTGATATCATAGAAAGTCTTGGCGGGCAAATCTCCGTCAAAAACGATCCCGGCAAGGGTTCGGGTTTTTCGGTCCGTCTGCCCTCGCACTCGGTTTTTCCCTTCGGATTATCCAAAACGCGGCCGGATATAGGATAACGGACCCTGCAGGCCCTTATTTGGTCGGCCATGATAAAAAGAGAGCATATTAAGCAGGCTATCGATGAGGTTTCCAAAAGAGATATCCAAATTGGATATTCACTTTTGCATGCGTTGTCGGTGGCAGGATCGCGGGTCTGGTTTATGTGGTTTATAGAGACCTTCTCTTTGGAAACGAGATGGATATTCGATTCCTGGCAAGTATCAAGGGCCGCAAAGTGGAGACATTTCCATGGCGGCTTTCTGCTTTCAAAGGCGTGGGCACCTTTTTCGTCGCAGGTCTTTGGATGCTTGCAAAAAATGAAAGGAGTGATGTCAAAAAGATTTTACTTGACTCAGAGGTGGGTTCGAGAGGATTTTATGTGTCGTCGGGTTTTGAACCCATGGGACCAACCGGGTTTTTTTGAAAGAACCCAAAGGATATCTTATTAAGTCCATCCTGGATATAACTCACCATTGCAGCTTTCTCAGGCATCATGTTATCCGTGAGATCGAGAGGATACTGAAACGTCAGATCGAGTCGAGACTCATGAGAGGATGGAGAAGAAAGGGCGGGTTAGGGTTGTATCCTTTTCTGCCCGTGCTCATGGCGTGCTTCAAGCCTGAATCGCGTCCTGAATTCGGCCTGGCGGCAGCAAATGGTTTGCTGAAATACGGGTGCCGAAGACCCGAATCACAGGCTCTGATCGAGTTTGCTTTTAAAAACGCTTCACCTAAGGTAAAGGCCTATATTCAACATGAAGTCAGTACTTGTCGTTAGAGACGAAAGATTCAAAGAGCATCTTGAGGGTATTCCTCATTTGGAAACACCCAAGCGGGTGAAGGCAATGCAGGAGGCCCTCGAAGATCCCAGCCTTCAGGGGAAATGGTCCGAGCTCTCTCCCAGATTGGTTTCGAAGAAAGAGCTAGCCCTGATTCACACGACCGAGCATATCGATCGGGTGGCAGGGACCTCCGGAAAGAAACTTGTGACTTTCGACATTGATACCCAGACTACAGCAAAATCTTATAAAATCGCAAGATTGGCTGTCGGAGGGGTATTCAACCTCCTGGATCAAATCTGGACGGGCGCTGCCGGAAGAGGGTTTGCCTGCATACGTCCGCCGGGCCATCATGCCGGCCCCGACAAGGCGATGGGGTTCTGCCTTTTTAATAACGTCGCCTTGGGTGCACGATATCTCAAAAAGAAGTATTCGGCCCGTAAAATTATGATCGTGGACATCGATGTGCACCACGGAAACGGAACACAGGCGGCCTTTTACGATACGGACGAGGTGCTTTATGTCTCCACCCACCAGTTCCCCGGTTACCCGGGTACGGGAAACTATGGGGAAGTGGGGAAAGGAAAGGGAGAAGGGTTTACGGTCAACGTTCCTATTGGAAAAGGGCATGGCGACAGACTCTTCGCACAAACCATCCATTTTTTCGTATCCCGCCTGGCCGAGGCCTACGAACCTGAAATGATTTTGGTTTCGTGCGGGTTCGATCTCTATATGTATGATCGTATCGGCGGTATGTTCGTCACGCCGGAGGGTTATGCCCTGATGACCTTTTTTTTGTTGGATATTGCCGAAAAGTATTGCCAAGGGCGCATCGCTTTTGTGATGGAGGGCGGGTATAATCTCAGGGGCATTCGGGAGTGCGGCCTAAGAATTATGCAGGAAATATGCAATGTTCCGACATTGGCCCGGGAAAGTGTAGAGAGGATTGCCATGGGATCCGCAAAGGGTGTTGATCAGGTTAAAAAGGTCATTGAAATACAGAAGAAGTATTGGAAGATTCTTGTTTGACGGTGTTTCACCTTTCCCCCTATTCAACCCCACATATGTACACCTAATAGGCTTGCATTTTTATTCAACATATTGTCTGTCATTATGGTGTAGATTTCAATGAACAACCTCTGCCCTCCTGCCGGTTGCATCACCTGCGAACCTTTAGTGCACAAATCCAAAAAAAATTATAAATAATAGATAGATATGCTTGCCCTGGTGGTTTCATTCGGGGTAAATGCCTTGGCGTGTGTGTTGGAATTGATTCATATTGTATTCAAAAAATGGTTATTTTGGCGGAAAGTCAAATAAATAGTTGTAATTATAAAATAGCTATTTTATAGTCATGACGTTCGCGATCGAGATAGGAAATATAATTACAATATAGCCGTAATTGTAGTTCAGGGCCGCCGGGATATGTGGGGTTTTGAGTGGGTGGTGCAGCGGATATTCACAAAGTGATTTCGAATGTGGAAGTGATCGAGTTCAGGCGGCCCTATTTCGATCCCAATGCCGATTCCGAAAGGGCTATTGCTCGTGCATCACGTTCATGGCAGTCGGCTGAATGGAGGTGGGGCCGGAATCAACTGCCAATGGGGTGAGGCACAGATTATTTGCCTGGATTTCCGATTCCAATCCTATCTGGCGGTTTACCTGGGAGGTGAGGAAGTTTCGGCGTCACGGGTGCAGGCCTGAGAGAAGAATGGGATAAGTGACTAGACATGTATATTTTTTCAAGAAGGAGGCTAAAGAATGGCAGAAGAAAAAGGTAGTGTTGAAGCGGTATATATGGAAAAACGGGTCTTCGAACCTATCAAGGAATTCGTGGACAACGCGTACATCAAGACGGAAGATGAGTACTATAAGATGTACAAAAGGTCCATCGACGACCCTGAAGGTTTTTGGGGCGACATGGCGGAGGAACACATTGATTGGTTCAAGAAATGGGATGGGCCGGTCGAGGAATACGACTGGAAGGATGATATCTTTATTCGTTATTTTGCCGGCGGAAAACTGAATGTCACCTACAACTGTTTGGATCGCCATCTGAAAACCTGGAGAAAAAACAAGGCAGCCCTCATTTTTCAGGGTGAACCCCTGGAAGAAAACAAGATTTACACCTATCAGCAGCTTCATCGGGAAGTTTGTAAGTTCGCGAATGTGCTCAAAAAGTTTGGTGTCAAGAAAGGCGATCGTGTCGCTATCTATATGCCCATGATCATGGAACTCCCCGTCGCCATGCTGGCCTGCGCGAGGATCGGCGCCGTTCACAGCATCGTCTTCGGCGGTTTCAGCGCCGAGGCCCTGAGGGACCGCATCCAGGATTGCAGCGCGGAGACCCTGGTTACCACGAACTGGTACTGGCGCTCCAGCAAGACCGTGAACGCCAAAGGCAACGCCGATAAAGCCTTGGAAGAGTGCCCCAGCATCAAGACTTGCATCGTGGCCAACAGGATCGACAAAGAGACCAACATGCAGGAAGGCCGGGATTACTGGTGGGAAGACCTGATGGCCGACGCTTCACATGTCTGCGAACCGGAGTGGATGGATGCTGAAGATCCTCTGTTCATACTCTATACCAGCGGCAGCACCGGAAAACCCAAGGGCGTCCTTCACACCACGGCCGGCTATCTCCTTTACACCATGACGACCCTGAAGTACTGCTTTGACATCAAAGACGAAGATGTCTGGTGGTGTACGGCCGACATCGGCTGGGTCACGGGCCACAGCTATATCGT
>CAZXWJ010000124.1:0-12316 GCA_964644375.1 uncultured Desulfobacteraceae bacterium
CCGCCCTGCGTGCAGGCAATGTTCCCGTTTCGATTGGCCGTGATCATGGCATCCATGATCTCCTGCTCCTTGACCTGCACCACAAAGACCCGCTTTTCTTCGGAAAACCGGTTGTATTCCCGCGCTATTTCGATGACCCTCGGCATGGAGACCGGGTTACCGATCATGGCGGCCTGGGCGACACTGGACCGGACATTGACAGGCCGATAACGGCGTTTGACCTCATCCGCCTCAAGGTAATACCGGTAGACCGGATCCGCGTGTTCCGACTGCACCCCGATAATCTTGGGAAGTGCCGTAATAATCCCTGTTTTGAAGAATTTCAAAAAACCGTTCATCACGGCCGTAATATTTCCCGCATTTCCTATGGGCAAGACAACGACCATGTCGCCCACCTCGTAATCAAGATCCTGGGCAATCTCATAGGAAAAGGACTCCTGACCCAGAATACGCCAGCCGTTCTTTGAATTGAGCAGGGCCACATGATAATGGTCGGCAAGGGATTCCACGACCTTCATGCAATCATCAAAAACGCCAGGAATTTCAATCACTCTGGCCCCACTACCAAGGGGCTGGGACAACTGCTGAGGCGTCACCTTTCCATGGGGAAGGAGAACCGCAGAGCGCAGGAAATCCTCCAGATAGGCGGAATAAAGCGCTGCTGAAGCAGAAGTATCCCCGGTTGATGCGCAGATAGCCAGGAGGTTTTGAATCCCCTCCTTTTTGGCAAAATAATTGATGAAGCTAAGGGCACAGGCCATGCCCCGGTCCTTGAAAGAGGCGCTGGGATTGAGTCCGTCATTTTTAAAATAGAAGTCCCGGCCCACCATCTCTTTCAGTCGACTGTTGGCCTCTATCATGGGCGTATGGCCTTCACCCAAATAGATAATCTGCTCTAAGGGAATCATCGGGGCGATGAATTCATAATACCGAAAAACACCCTTGAGAGATTGACGGTTGAGCATCCTGCGGTAATCGAATATCTTCCGCCATTGACGGCCCCCCACATCCTTGAGACGGTCAAAACACCGGTCTTCCAGCATCAATACACTGCCGCAGTCAGGGCAGGTGTATAAAAGGTCATCGATGCCCAGTTCGGCCCCACATCCAAGGCACCGGTAGAACATGTCACCGCTTGGTCCGGGACACAGTTGGGCACGAATGTCTTCGGGAAACGCTTCAATCTTCATATCTTTTCCTGTCGTGTTTCGTTATAGTATTGAGAAGTTATGCCACAAAGTTGTATCTTCGTCAACGAAACGGAAAAATTTGCTGCCGTTCAGTTTATTGAAATCCATTCAGCCAGTCGTGCCCGGATTTCATTCATTAAAATTGCCGACCTCCCATAAAAACGCAAAGGAAAAGACTTGACAGGCATGAGTCTTCCTGTTCCTATTTGGCAGGTCGGCGAACGGCTTTGGTCCTACTTACAGTTGGTGGATTTTCCTCAGCCATTGCCCGGATCATCCGATTTTCCAAGACATCTCATTCTGAAGAAAGTTTGCAACCATGCTTTCGGGTTTTTATATTCTGCGCGCAAAATTCATCAAGGTTGATAACCTCAATTGTTTTTCAGGAACGACCGAGAGATACTCCCTATGGTCATCGAACAGGTAAAGGAAGTCTTAAAAATAGAGGCCCAGGCCATACTGGATCTTCTGGACCGCGTCGGGCCCGAATTCGAACGGGCCGTTGAGATGATTTTGGAGTCCAAAGGAAGGGTCGTTCTGACGGGCATGGGAAAATCCGGACTGGTGGGAAGAAAAATATCTGCGACCCTCAACAGTACGGGAACGCCCTCCCTTTTCCTGCATCCGGCCGAGGCCATCCATGGGGATCTGGGAATGGTGACGCCCGACGATGTCGTCCTGGCCATCTCTCACAGCGGCCAAACGACTGAAATCAATCACATTCTCCCGATACTCAGGAATATGGGAGCCAAAATCATCTCGTTTGTGGGATGTCTTGACTCCCCCATGGCCCTGTCAAGTGATGTCGTGATTGATGTGGCCGTAGAAAGGGAGGCCTGCCCCATGGGTCTGGCGCCCACCGCAAGCACAACGGCCGCCCTCGCCATGGGAGATGCCCTGGCCGTGGTCCTGATCAACTCCCGGCGTTTCAGCACAAAGGACTTCCAAAAATTCCATCCCGGCGGTCACCTGGGTGAAAGACTCGGGGGCCGGGTAAAGGAAATCATGTTGACAGGGGACCACATCCCTATGGTGCTTGCAGGTGCCGGACTGCCGGAGGCCTTGAGGGAAATGGATATCAAGGGAATCGGTGCGACTTTTGTCGTGGACAAAAACCGGGGGCTTCTGGGGATCATCACCGACGGAGACCTTCGAAGAATCCTTCTCAAGCAGGAAGACATGGCAAACCTCAGGGCCGAAGAGGTCATGTCCCCGTCTCCCCGGACCATTGACGAAGATCAGACCGCCGCCGAGGCCCTCGGCGTCATGGAATTATACGGGATTACCCACCTGGGTATCGTTGACAGACATAACCGTGTAAAAGGCATGGTCCATTTACACGACCTCCTGGGAAGAGAGGACTTTAAATTAAATGGCGGAAACAAACTCACCGCGCGGGCTCATCCTCGACCTGATCACACCGCTTAAAAAAAACGGAGAGATTGACGGTCGAGGCCTGGGGCGCCAATTGGACAGGACGCTTCCCCATGTACAGGCATTGCTGCTCGCAAGTCCCTTTATGGGAGAAGGAAAAACGCTGACCCCCTCACAAAGAGGGGAACTCCTTGAAAAGGTCCTGGTTGTGGTCCGTGGCAAAATCCCGGTGCTCGTGTGGATAAGCCGGGACACAGAAGAAAAAACCATCGAGACCCTTCTCCTCCTGGAAAAAAAAGTGGAGAATCGCAACTACGACGGCCCGGTCTTCTGGCTGGACACACCCCTTTATTATCACAGCAACCGAGGGCTGCCCGCATTTTATAGAGACATCTTCACCAAACCGAAAAGGCCGGTCCTGATCCATAACGATCCGGAGTTGATAAAAGAACTTTCGGTTCCCCTCAAAAGGACCAATATCCGCACCGGCATTCTGAAAGAGCTCTCATCCATAGAGACGATCAAGGGTTTGGTCTATTACGGCTCCCTGGATCGGGCCAACCATTACCAAAAGGCCGTAAGAGCCAGGATGAATTTCAGGATCTACGACGGGGATGAGTCACGTTTTCTCAGTTATCCCAGCCTCAGCGGCGTGGTTTCTGCGGGAGCCAATCTGGTCCCAAAGGCCTGGAGCAAAATTACCGCATCTTCCATCAATCGAAATGACGGCGGCAACACCTACCCCGATCACCAGCGACAGATATGGGAAATGGGGAATTATCTACGAAATCTCGTGGAAGCCTATCAATCCATGGCCGTTCCCCTGATCAAGCAGACCCTCTTTGATATGGAAATCATCGAATCTCCGACATGCTCATTCAAGGCCCAAGAGGTTGGAAGTGCGGCCAATACCCTGAGGGCGCTGATGGTCGGTTTTGGGGATTGGGAAGGAAAGAATCCGGGTCCAGAGGGCCCGGCTTTGGGCTAACCCCAGAGGGGGTGATGACAGGAACAGGTAATGCCAAAGTACAAAGCTCAAAGGTCAAATGAATGCCAAAGCCCAAAAACCAAACGGCAACTGCAGCAAGCGTGTTCGATCAAAATGCGCGGCCCATGGTGTTCCTTATCTTAGGGATGAGATCCAAGCCCTTTCCCACGTTTTGTGGCCTTTGATATTTGGACTAGATTTGACATTGGGATTTTGACATTTGAACTTGCGGCGTAGCATGCAAGGCACTACGGCAGAGCCCATCGTCTCTGATCTGGTCCTGAGGGCCAGGTTTTGAAAGCCGAATAAAAAATCCGGGTCCGGAAGGCCCGAGTTCGTTACGCGTCTCAGCGCAAACGGAAATCACACGGGAAACAAAGCCTTTTGTTTGTCTTCTTCGACCGGGACGCTTTCCGCTTCCGGCATCGAATCTTCAAGGCTCCCCTTCAGGAGGTATCGACCAAAAAGCCGGTTAAAATCCGTCCAGCCGCCCTCCTGGCGATCTCTTTCCATGATGCGGGAAAGGCCGTTCATTTTGGCGTCCAGGTCATCGATCAGGTGCAAGGCAAAGGCCTCCGGAAACTTGGGACGCTTGGGGGACCCGTATTCATACTCTCCGTGATGACTCAGGATCAAATGTTTCAACTTCAGTGCCAGTTCCGGAGGAAAACCTTTCATTACGGAGAGCTTTTCATCCAACATGGCGACGCCTAACATGAGATGGCCCAGCAGCCGCCCCTCCCCCGAATAGTCGATCTTCCTATCAAACTGAAATTCTCTGATCTTTCCGATATCATGAAGAAAAGCACCCACCAAAAGCAAATCGCCGTCGAGATTCGCATAAAGCCCGACAACGGATTGGGCCATCCGGCAGACGGCAAGGGTATGCTCCAAAAGTCCCCCAAGGTAGGCGTGGTGGAAATTCTTGGCTGCCGGGGCCTGCTTGAAAAGAGAAAGGAAAGGCCGGTCGGAAAGGAACCGATTGACGAGGCCCTTGAGGTTCCTGTCTTCTATGGCATTGAGGACATCCTTCAAGGACCTCATCATCTCAGCGACATCCTTGGGGGTGGACTCCAGGAAAACGGTCCGGTCCTCGATCTGGTCCGGGACTCGCAGATTGCTGACGGTTAGTTGAATCTCGTTACGGTAAGAGGCGGCGTAACCCGCTACTTCCAGAATATCTCCCTCCTTGAAAAGAGGAGAGAAGACATCCGCCCTTTCCCACACCTTCGCATCCAATTCACCGGTACGATCCGATAAGGTCAGACTCAAGAAGGGGGTCCCCTTTCGGGTTACCCCCTGTTTTTTCATCTTCACAAGATAGAGACCTTGAATCTTGTCGTTCTCTTTAATGTCTTTGATCCATGGGTGTGATATCATTCCGGGCGTTTCTCTCTCATATTGATCGGTTGATCGGTCGTATGTCTCCCGGAAAAACCGCTGCAAGCAGCCGCCGGGTCGACAATTTCACAATTGCGCGGAAGGTGTCAGGCCGACAGTCGCACGAAATTTACAGCTGGGGACCCTAGTCCTCAAAATTCCCCTCAGGCCCCTTATTCGAGCTGATTTTGGCAGCCCTTTCCCAGAGCTTCTCATCCGTCCACTCGGCGGGGTCGTCGATCCGGTCCGCCTTCGGACCCATATCATGGGATCCGGCCTCGAGTATGGCCTCAATGGCAAGAGGAGCGGTATCCCGGGCGTTGAAAACTTCCGTCAGAAGTTCATATACGAAGTCCTCCACCCCTTTCACCATTCGCTCACGGATATCCCTGGGTTGTGCAAACAGCTTATTTTCAAAGGGTAAATTGAGTTTTTTATAGTTCCCACCCTTGATCTCCTTGGATTTGGCATAGGCCACCATTTCCGACCAGAGGTCATCCGTCATGCCCTGATCGGACATCTTGACGAATTCGCCGTTTTCATCCAGATAGGCGTTTCCGTATTCATTCACCTGGACACCCCAGGTAATCATCTGCAGGGCCGTGGCCACATTGGCCTTGGTGGTGGCGGTTTCTTGCGCTATCTTCCGAAGCCTTTCGGAGTTGTTGCCGCTGGTCCCGTGTTGGGCGCCCGATACGTTGTACCGTGCCAGGGCCTCATGAATCTCTCGGGTCAATGGCACCTGGATCCCCTTGCCGCTCGCCTCGATCCCATGCGTTGTGCCGTTATTCAGGGCAATCCAATCCGGGAAAATGTCGTGGGCATTCAGTCCCTGGATCAAAAAGAGGGCCTCTTCAACCGTAGAAAGCCCTTCCTTGCCCTTGATCTCCCCCACTTCGGTTTCATATCCCGCCCATTTGGGGACAAAAGGACTGAGGGTAAGATTGGCCACGAGATTCTCAGCGTCAGGAAGGTGGGAGGCATCTATGGCAATGGACGTCATGCCCGCATCAAACATAGAAGGGATCTCCGTCTTGGCGACTTCTACATCCTTATCGCTTTTGATGCCATAATGATCGGCGTGAATGGCCACGGGGACGGATATATCCAGCTCATTGCAAACGGCGTCCACCTGGGTGGCCATATTCCAAAAATTGACCGCACAGTAGGCCTCCCGGCCTCCTTCGGACTTTGCAATCTCGATGATGATGGCGGCATTGGCCCTTTGGGCGGCCTGTAATGCCCCGCGAATGACAAAGTGATTTCTCCCGTTGGCGGCAATGGTGATGGCCTTGCCCCTGGCCATCATGGCGCGGTCGATGACCTTGCCGCTCACAATGAGGGCCCGGGAATGAGGAAAAAGCCGAACAATATTGGGTGGGCGGCCGATTCGGACCGCTTTCTCAAAATCAGGAGACGAATTTTGCTTGACCTGTGACATTGTCAACCTCCTTTATTTGTTCTAGAGATTCTCATGAAAGGTAAACACTTATCAACTCGTCGTGCAACCGCCCGGTTGTCATGAGCGACAAATGCCTTCGAGAACATTTCGAAAATGAAAATCATCTTATCAACCACTCTGACCCCCGTCAATTAAAAGGCTAAACGAATACATAGGTCCAACTATCCGGCCAAGGCGTGAGAACCTTTGACTTTGACGTCCAATTGCTGATTTTCCACGAAACCGTCAAGCTTTGGACTTTGACATTACCCCCAAGGCACATCGTCAAATATCTGCGCATCGAATGTCGACCCGTTGACGCCATGCCTCTAATTCCGACCCGGTCCCGCTCCAGCCTACTCAATGCAAGTTCCCTTGCAAGCAGATTTTATTATATTCCACGACAACCAGGTGCCGATGAACGTGAGCCCCGGCATACCTCTTGCTTGTCCTGAGGAAATGTTCACTTCTGACAGACCGGAAAACAACGTCGAAGAGACTGTTTAATGTTGAAGTTGCACACTTGGAAGCTCACACGAAAACGGAACTGAATCAAGGAGATTACGCATGATCACGAACATGAAACTGAGTGTCAAACTTTTGGTTACATTCCTGGCTGTGGGGATCATCCCCTTTTCTGTCATCGGTGCCACGTCTTTGATGAAGGCGAGTGAAGGCCTCTCGAATCAGGCCTTCGGGCAGCTCACAAGCATCCGAGAGGTCAAGAAGGCCCAGATTCAGGATTACTTTCTGAGGAACACGAGCAACCTGAGGGTTATCTCGGGCAATCGTGCGGTATCAGAGGCATTGGGCTACTTCTCCATGACCTTTGACGAGGAAGGCGTCGTCAACCAGAAATTATTCGATTATTACGAAAAAAATTTTGCCGAATCCATCCGCCAATTCAAGGAGGCCTACAACTACTATGACCTATTGCTTATCAATAAAAACGGCAGGGTCGTATACAGCGTCGAAAAAGAGCCGGATCTAGGACAAGACATCTTGGGTGGACAATTCAAAGAAGGCTCACTCGGTCCTTGTTTCCAAGAAGGCCTCAAAGATATGGCCCTTTCGGATTTTAGACCCTACGCGCCTTCCAACAACCAGTACATTGCCTTCATGGCAGGTCCGATTTTTGTCCATCAGGAAGATGGGACCAAGGGTGACGTGGCAGGTGCGTTGGTCCTCAAACTGCACAACAAGGTGATTAATGAGATAGTCCAGAGGCGTGAGGGGATGGGCGATACGGGACAAACCTACCTGGTTGGGGAACTCCACGGGAATATCGCTCTGCGCAGTGCAATGAATGCCGAGGGAGACGCCTCATACGGGATTGGGTCCGAGGTTTCCACCCCCTATATTGAAGAGGCCGTCAAAGGGGGGAAAGGGCGGACCGTTCATACCGATGTTTCCGGGAGACCGGTCCTGGCAGCCTTTGACAACCTGGAACTCAAAGGCATGAACTGGGCCTTGATCGTCGAAATCGCACAATCCGAAGCCTTCGCCGCCGTGAATACCATCAAGTGGCTCATAGGGACTATCGCCCTTATGGGTATCGCCATTATCATAGTGGTGGCCCTGTGGTTTACCCGCTCCCTTACTCGCCCCATTGACTTTGTCATCAATGAGCTCAGAAAAGGCGCCGACCGCGTAGCTTCCGGCTCTTACCAGGTCTCCTCGTCCAGTCAGCAGGTCGCCGAAGGATCGGCGGAACAGGCCGCATCCCTGGAGGAGACCTCTTCATCACTCGAAGAGATGGCTGCAATGACCAGGCAGAACGCGGACAACGCCACCAAGGCGGACGGAATCATGAAAGAGTCCAACCAGATCGTTGAACACGCCAACGAGACCATGACCGAGCTCACTTCCTCCATGAAAGAGATCTCCAAGGCCAGCGAGGAAACCTCCAAAATAATCAAGACGATCGACGAAATCGCATTCCAGACAAATCTCCTGGCACTAAATGCCGCTGTCGAGGCGGCCCGGGCCGGCGAAGCAGGGGCGGGATTTGCCGTGGTGGCGGAGGAGGTGAGGAATCTGGCCATGCGGGCCGCCGATGCCGCCAGGAATACTGCCGCACTGATTGACGGAACGGTCAAAAAAGTCAATGCGGGCGCTGGCCAGGTCAACCGAACCAATGAAGCCTTTTCCGGCGTGGCAAAGAGCTCGATAGAGGCAGGGGAACTGGTGGCAGAAATCGCCGCCGCCTCACGAGAGCAATCTCAAGGGATCGAGCAGGTCAACCAGGCCGTAATCGAAATGGACAAAGTCGTGCAACAAACAGCGGCAAATGCCGAGGAATCTGCATCCGCTTCAGAAGAAATGGCAGGGCAGGCCAATCAGATGCACGGATTCGTCGAGCGCCTTATCAAAATCGTCGGGGGAAACACCAACAACGCAAAAGCGATTAAGGGCACTTCCGAGAAGGGACAGGACAGGACGGCTTCAGGAACAGCAACGGTCAGCTCGGCCAAGGCCCTACCTCGCTCGGACAGTGCCGAAGATCACCCATCCCCTGGGGACGGCAAAAAAATCATCACACCCAGCATGGTTATTCCCTTGGAAAAAGAAGAGTTTACAAATTTTTAATGCGAATTGAAATCAAGGGTTTAGCCAGGTTGTTGCCCTGCGGCTTGTGGTGTTCTCCAATTGGGGGACATCACCGCCCGCAGGGTTTCGTTCCTTTGCCCATTTCAAAAACACATACAGTTTGACCGACATTGCCCGGGTTTGATAGTCTTTCGAAAGGACGGGGCATAAAGGCCTGAGTTTAAAGGCAGGATGCCGAAAACCGGCTCCGAATCAAGGCTGTCGTTCCTCTTCGGAACCGCTTCGAACAAGAAAAGGGCGCAAAAGTAAACGCCCTTCTAAAAATTTAAGGAAAGAACGAAATGTTTGAAAATGATACCCCCCCCTGCTCGATTCTGATCGACAAGGAAGGACACTGGTTTCACAAGGGGATGGAAATGGTGCGCCGGGATTTCATCCGGTTGTTTTACCGGAACATGGAGATAGACCAAACGGGCCGCTATATCATCGCGATGGCTGGCGACCGTTGCTATGTAGACGTGGAAGACACGCCCTTTGTCGTCTGGAGGACCACCGTTGAAAACGACGACCGAGAGGGCACTCTGTTTTCCCTGTATCTCAGCGATGACAGCAGGGAAGCATTGGATCCTGAAACCCTTTCGGTCGGGGATGGAGACGTCCTCTATTGCAGGGTCAGAAACCGGGGCTTTCCCGCCCGGTTCAGCCGTCCGGCCTATTATCAGCTCGCCGAATACATCGAGGAAGGCGAGGAAGGCTTTTTTCTTCCCGTAAATGGCCGAAGATACCCTGTTAGCCCCCAAGAAAAAGATAAAAACTGTAACTACTCAGCTAGATAGTGCCCATCCGGGAATGAAATTCGGGCACGAGTGAGTTTTCAATTCAGTCCCGCCATGGCGGGATTGCAAGTTCAAGGAAAACAAGAGGTTGTGCGGAGACGTACGAGCAGTACGTCGCACAAGAAACCTCGCAGTTTGACGCCGAAATTGCGAAAAAGGGCCATTTCTGGATGAAAACTAGATAGGCTGTAGGCATTTAGGCCGTGAGATTCGGAAACTAATAGCCTTTAGCCTACAGCCTAAGCAACCTGAACCGTTACAAATTAAATTCATCACTCAGTAACTGTCCACGGGAGTCAAAATATCAATTTCCGCCTTGTTTTTGAGCTTATCAACCCAGTCCCTTACAAGCGTGCTATGCCGTGCTCGAAACAGTGACGTGCGATATTTCTCTTTTTCTTCTCCGTACTGCCCCGAATCTATGGCCTCATAGGCCTCCCACCTAATGACATAGGCCCCGTCCGGGCCCTGGAAGGCCCCATCGGGGTAGCGCTTGTCTTCACGAAGTGTAAAGGCCGCTTCTTGAAGTTCGGGGGCGTTTCCGATCCGAGTGATGGGATCCGATCGATTGAAAAAGTCGGTCGTTTCAGGTTTGCGGCCATGGGTCTTAGCGAGTTCGGCCCAATCCCCCCCCTTTTTCAGTTCCACGAGATATTTCTCCGCCGTCTTTTTGGCCTCGGCCTTGGCGAGGTGGGCCGTGTAATCGTGTTCTACTTTTTCCCGGGCTTCATCCAACCCGGGCAGGGTCGATGCCTTTCGATCAGACACCTGAATGATATAAAACTTACCACCGAATTCGATCAGTTCGCTCACTTCATTTTTTTCAAGCGAGAACAGAGATTTTTTCAGTCTTTGGTCACCACCGATACCGGGGATCGGATCTTTTTGGGAAAAATAGGCGGTCTCTTTGATTGGAAGGCCTTGTTCAGCAGAGTACTGGGCCAAATCCACGACATAGGGCATTTGATCGATAAGTGAGAGCGCCTTCTCATGGGCGAGATCCGCCCTGGTCACTTTGCTCATGGTTTCAGCGATTTGATCCCGAACCTCATCGATGCCCTTTGTGCGCTCTTCCCTGACCTCCTCGACCTTGATGATATGGTATCCGAAGGGTGTTTTTACGAGATCGCTCACCTCGTTCTTTTTCAGTTTAAAGGCGGCTTCTTCAAAGGGCTTGACCATCTGCCCCTGGGAAAAGGCACCCAGATCGCCTCCCTTTTCCTTAGTCGGCCCCTCGGAATACTGCCTTGCCAATGAAGCGAAATCTTCACCCTTGAGGACCTTCTCCAAGACCTTTTGAGCCTTCTCCTTTACCTTTTTCTCGTCTTCTTCAGAGGCATTCTGATCCAGCTTGAAAAGTATATGCCGGGCCTTGACCTGTTTTTTCTCCGTATAGATTGCGATATTTTCTTCGTATTGATCCTTGACCTCTTGTTCCGATACCTGGACCTGGTCCTTAAATTGATCCGGATCGATCATAAGATATGAAAGTTTGATCTTTTCCGAGATTCTATAATCCTCTCTGTGCTCCTCGAAATACGTCTCCATCGCAGACGCGTCCAACTTGACCGATGATTCAAAATCCGTGGGCGAAAACCGAACAAAACTGATCTTTACCCTCTCCTTGGCATAGGTGTAATAGTCCAGGATTTCCCGATCCGTGATCGGAACAAAAGACCCCAAAAACTGTTCGATCTTTCCCTGAAGCAATTCCCTTGCGATACCGGCCTCAAATTCTTCGGGTTTCATACGGTTATTGGAAAGGAGCATTCGATATCGCGATTCGTCAAAGCGCCCCCTGAACTGGAAAGCCGGATAGGCGAGGATTTGGTCCTGTACCTCTTTGTCCGTGACATCGAGCCCGACTCTCCTGGCTTCCTGACTGACCAGTTTCTCTCTGACCAGTGCTTCCAGCGCCCTGTTCTTGAGGTCGAAAACCTTGATCAGGTTTTCACTCCAAAAGCTCTTGTATTCCTTCTGGAGACGCTCCAGCATATTCCTATAGACCTTCTGGTATTCCACGCCGCTGATCAATTCACCGTTCACGGTGGCGATCTTCATGCCTTTTCTGGACGTGGCGGAATAGCCAAAGTAAAAGATAAAGACCACGGCGATAATGCCTATCAGGAACTTGATTAGATACGACTTGGCATGCCTTCGCATTAAACTGAGTAACATTCAGACTAACCTCCCAAGCGCTTGAATACGAAAAATCCTCCCTTTCCCCAAGACAAAAGGAGGATATTTACCCTATTTCTTATGCCCCAATTCGTCTATCGCTATAGCATGTTCAAGCGGTCATGTCCATTGGAATTTACCCGGAAACCGCCCGTGACTTCCTCGCAGGGATCTTCTCGTTGTTGACCGACCTAACCCTCCACCGTAGATGGAGGGTTTTTGTATGCATCAACGACCGCTCATACCACCCATCTGACTATTTTACCGCGGCCCTTTTCCTGTTGAGGGCATAATAGGCCACGGGAACAAGGATCAGGGTAAAAAAAGTCGAGGCGAAAAGCCCGAAGATCAAGGACCAGGCAAGGCCCGAAAAAACGGG
>CAZXWJ010000125.1:0-12104 GCA_964644375.1 uncultured Desulfobacteraceae bacterium
CTATCCCCCGGATCATGATGTGGTGTAAAACACCGGGCGAATCTAATCTGGCTAACCTTGGCATGGCTGCAATGCGACATGATCATTGCACGCCAGTCAAGTTATTTAGTTTCTTATGGACGTCCCCATTTCCTGCGTCATAATGTGTCAAGCCGTTCGTGAAGGCAAAAAGGATAGGCGAATGATTGTTTTGTCGACCTGAAGGGTATTTCGGAATACGATCATTTGCCTGGTGCTAATTTTCTCTTCTTGACAGAGACCGAGGACAGTGGGTATAGACTCATTACTTTCAACCCATACAAAGGTGGTTTTCCTGCTCATGTCACCATTACCTATCGGCAAAGTGGATCCGAATTTCCTGGAAAAACTCCTTTCCAGGCACACCCATAAAAGCAAAAGAGTAATCATAGGCGCAAGAATCGGAGAAGATGCGGCAATTATCGACATGGGCGGCAATTATCTCGTGGCAAAAACCGATCCCATTACCCACGTGACAAATGATATCGGTCGCTATGCGGTGAATATCAACGCCAATGACATTGCGGCAATGGGAGGGAAACCCCTCTGGTTTCTGGCCACCGTCCTCATGCCTGAGGGTTGCTCCCCTGAGGAGCTTGAACGGATCTTTTCCCAGCTTTCTGAAAGCTGCAATGCCCTGGGAATCGCCTATTGCGGCGGGCACACGGAAATCACCACCAGCGTTCGGAATCCCGTCGTAGTCGGGCAGATGCTCGGAGAGGTATCCCCTGAGAATCTGAAGCCGAGTTCAGGGGCCAGGGAAGGGGATGATCTCCTCATGACGAAATGTGCGGCCATAGAGGCTACGGCCATCATGGCCATGGAAAGACCTGAAGGGTTAACGGAGGCGCTCGGGGAGGACCTTGTTCGAAAGGCGGCCGCCTATCTTCAGGACCCCGGTCTCAGCATCATAAAAGAGGCGGCGATCGTCGCATCATTCCGGGAGGTGCATGCCCTCCACGACCCCACGGAAGGGGGCATTTCAACTGGCATCTTTGAAATCGCGCTTGCAAGCGGCCTGGGCGCTGAGGTCGATTTCGAGCGTATTCCCATGACGGATGAAACCCGCAAGCTTTGCGCCTTTTTTGACATAGACCCCTTGGGAACCTTTGCTTCCGGTTCTCTTCTCATTGCGGCCGCCCCCTCTGCGACCCCAAAAATCCTCGCCAGCCTGGAGGCGGAAGGGATTCGGGCGGCCCGTATCGGATCTCTGGTCTCCGAAGACCGTGGCATGTTGATACAAAGGGAAGGGAAAATCCGGCCCTTGCCCATCTACCATCAGGACGAACTCTCTAAGATCTTCGGCTGATTATCAGGCTTGGAAGCGGCGGCATGGGGTGTTTTTATAACGTCGCTTTTTTGACTTTTCCCTCCACATCCCATCTTCCTGTCTGACCGAAACCGATTCACACCTTCAACTTTTCCGACTTGAGGGCGTAGGCGGCACCGATGCCCGTAATAAAACCGGCGGCAAGATTGGAGGCCAGGGTAATTCCCAGCATCAGGAGAACGACGAAAAGATCCTTTCTCTCTCTCACGTCAATAACGCTGAGGGCAAGCTGGGTCCCGGCAAAGACAAGCAGAACGCCCAAGATGGCCATCGGAAGCAGATTCACCATGGTAAGGGCATGATTCCCAAGGACAAGGGCCAGGGCGAGAAAAACAGCTCCAATCATGAGATTGGACCCGGCGGTGCGGGCCCCGAAACGGTAATGGCCCGCCAGGCCGCCGGCCCCGTGGCAAAGCGGCATCCCGCCCACCAGAAAGCTCAGGGCGTTGGCCAGGCCGATGCTGATGCAGGCGGAACGGTAGGTCACCTTTCTTGATTGATCACTGAAATAGTCTCGTGAAAGATCCACATAGGCAATCACGGCATTTCCCAGGGTCATAGGAATCTGAGGAAGCACCAGGGCGAAAAGGGCGAAGGTAAAATCAATTCCAGAGGGGATCCCAAAGGGCAGAATCCCGGGAAAGTTGAGCCCCAACCGCAGACGGTCAAATCCCTCATGGGTCCCCAACAGCAGACCGATGACGGCACCACCGAAAACAATCAGAAGGCCGGCGGGAATTTTTCGGTTCTCCAACAGCAGCAGGGTCAAAACGCTTCCTATCACTCCGATCAAGATTCCGAGCGGCACCGGTCCAAGTGCCTGCACCGAAAGATAGGGTTCGGCCACCTGCCTGAGGACCTGGAACTTGGATGTCCCGAGCATGAACTTCACCCCCTGAGCCGTGAGCAAGGCGCCCGTTGAAAGCTGAACACCCCTCACAACCGGCTTGGGGATGAGTCTGCCGATCATCGTCATGGCGCCGGTAAACCCGATGAGCAAAAAAACCACAGCCATCATGGCCCCGGAGGCGAAGATCTGATTCGAGGTCATGGCCGTTGCAATGGCGTAGGCGCCGATGACCTTCATGGGTTGCACCGGAACCGTTATCCCGAAGTAGGCACCCGAGAGGATGTAGTAGAGTCCGACGGAAAAAAAGATCCCCAGGGGCGTTAAACCATTGACCATGATCATTCCGATGGCCAGAGGAAGCAGGGTTCCTAAGTCCCCCAGGGCACCGGCAAATTCCATCCGGTCGAACCGGTATTCGGTCAATTTTTTCATATCTTTCATAATGATCTTAACGTTGATGGTTTAGTGAAGAATGGAACAATCCATGGATGTAATGACGAAAAGATTGGGGATACAAGTAGGCACTGCGGCCCGGGCAAGATCCAGATCCACCAAGACCACCCTTTGCCCCTGTCTTGCGACCAACGCCCCGGGGTTTGCGGTGATAAAACTCTTGCAGCTTCCCCCTTTTCCTCCGCCTATGGGAAAGATGTGAGGCATAAAGACCTGTCTCTTCAGGATAGGATCACTCTAAGCATCAAATTTCTGAAAACTGATAAGGGAAAAGGGCAAGAGAAAACCCTCTCCCGCCCTCAAAAAAAGGATAGGCAGACTATGCTTCAGCCTCCTTAACATTTTTGCTCTGCTTTTTCTCTTTCTTTTCCCGTTTCTTTTGTTGACGCTTGCTGACCTCAAGTTCCTCTGTGGCCTTTTTTTGTTTTTTATCATCTTTTTTCTTGGACGAAACCGCTTTTTGCGCCTTGGCTTCCGCCATGTCCTCCAATTTTTTTTCTCTCTCGGCAATTACTCTAAGTCTGGCATTTGTCTTTCGCAGGTCGGCTCTCAGCATTTTCACCAAAGCATCCTTGGCAATGCGTTCCGTTGCATGACCCATTTCAGCCAACTTAGACAGGCGTTCATTCAATTTTGTTTCCAGATCGGCCTTTTGATTAAGTCTTGATTCCCTTGTTTTGGACGGCATCTCTTTCTCCTTTGTGTATGGACCCTCAAATGACCACCCTTTCCCCCAAATACACCCGGCAAAGGGTATCCGCATCGGGATATTCAGCTGGTTTATTTACAAAATTTTAGGATAATACGAAATATGGCTTTGTTTTTCAATAGCATTTTTATATGATGCCGATAATTTATAGAAACAAGGAGAAGATCCCATGCATTCAAATGCCCCGACTCGGGAAGAGGCTTATCGCCTTCTAACGGAATACAACAAGAGTAAAAGCCTCATTAAGCACGCCCTGGCCGTTGAGGGTGTGATGCGTTATTTTGCACGAAAACGCGGAGAGGATGAAGAGAAATGGGGCGTTATCGGTCTGGTTCATGACCTGGATTATGAGCAATATCCCGATGAGCACTGCAAGAAAACCGCTGAGATCCTTAAAGAAAACGACTGGCCAGAAGATTACATTCGGGCCGTTGTGAGCCACGGATGGGGGCTTTGTTCCGACGTTGAACCCTTGACCGAAATGGAAAAGACCCTCTATGCCATAGACGAGCTTACGGGCCTGGTCGCGGCCGCCGCCCTGATTCGCCCCACAAAAAGCATCATGGACATGAAAACCAAATCAGTCAAAAAAAAATGGAAAGATAAAAGGTTCGCGGCCGGCGTCGATAGGTCCGTCATCGAAAAGGGGGCCGAAATGCTCGGCATGGAACTGGGCGATCTGATGACGGATACCCTTGCGGGTATGAGGGAGGTCGCAGAGGAAATCGGATTGAAAGGCGTATAACCTCATCGGGGTTGCGGGCCTTTCCGAAGTCCTCATTGGGGATGCCGGGAGCATGATGATGAAGGAAAAAACAATGAACGAACCCCATATTCTTTATAAGGTCGAAGGACATACAGGTGTCATTACAATCAACCGCCCGGAGGCAAAAAACGCCTTCAGCCCTGAAATGATCCATTCCTGGCGAGTGGCCCTGGAAGACGCCAAAAAGGATGACCGTATACGGGTCATAGTGGTTACCGGAGAGGGCGATACCTTTTGTTCAGGAGGGGACATTCGGGATATGGTGGAAGGAAAACTCTGCTCCTGGGGCATGAAAAATTTTCTCTGGGAAGGCGTACACCGGATCATCCTCACCCTGGAGGATTTGGACAAACCCGTAATAGCCGCCATCAATGGGGCTGCGATGGGCGCAGGGCTGGACATGGCTATCATGTGCGACCTCAGGATATGCTCGGACAGGGCCAAACTGGCGGAGTCCTATATCCTGATGGGCCTTGTCCCGGGAGATGGAGGCGCCTATTTCCTGCCAAGGCTGGTGGGCCTGGCCAAGGCCCTTGAACTGTTTTTGACCGGGGATGTGCTGACACCCCGGGAGGCCCTGAAGATGGGTCTTGTCAATCGCGTCGTATCCCATGAACGACTCATGGAAGAGGCCATGCTCCTTGCCGAAAAAATAGGAAGCAGACCGCCGCTAGCCGTTCGAATGATGAAAAGAGCGGTTTACCAGGCCCAGAAGAGCGATCTGAGATCCCACCTGGACTACATCTCCTCTCATATATCTCTCTTATCGGAAACAGCCGATCACCGGGAAGCGGCAACGGCCTTTCTGGAAAAAAGAAGTCCGGTCTTTTCCGGATCCTGAGCTTTAGCATGACGCTGAACCCTCCGATCGTTGTGACATGATCAGGAAAACGGGTGTCTGAGTGGGAAACATGAGAGAAACGGCACCCTGCCGATTTTTCTTGACCTTTGAAAATAAAACGGCGTATAAAGCACAGATGCTGAGACCTTTACATAAACGGGGATACTGAATCCAAAATCAAGAGTGTTTCCGCTTTTTTGTATTTAAGGCCCTCCTTTTCACAATACACCTGGACCCTGCAAAGGGAACAGGAGAGACAGGGACATTTTGAGCCGAGATGATCTTATAGAACTGGAAGGAAGAGTGACCAGGATTCTGGGACGCGGAAATGTGGAGATTGAGTGCGAGAACAAGGTCATTGTCCGCGGCGTGCTTTCCGGCAGGATGAAGAAAAACAGAATCAGGGTCATAAGAGGCGACCGGGTCAAGGTAAATGTCTCCCCCTACGATACTTCACATGGCATTATTACCTACCGCTTCAAATAAAAACAAGAGACGCGACAGCTTTATCTTGGGACCGGTTTAGGTCCCTGGGAAAAATGCGCATGTCTTCGCCCGTCATGTTTATCTCCCGCGATTCGATTCACTTGAAAAGGACAGAGGGAAAAAGGCCAGGACACCGGGGAAAGGGAATATGACAGACAAAAAAAAAGGCAGGGTGGTTTCCATCAAAAGATGGCGGGAAATACGGGCCTTGGCACAGACGATCAAATCAAGCATGGTCTATCAGTCCTTCATAGACGATGCGGACTCGATAAAGATCCAGGACGACAAGGACTATTTCGGCCTCGTTTATAGTATTCCGGGTGAAGATCCACCCGATCACGTGCACCCCCTCGACCTGGAGCAAAATCAAGTCTTCATGATGATAGATTTCGACGAAGATGGAGATCTGTTTTCCCATGGCGGACGAGGTGTCGAACGCTATGAAATCCATGACATGGTCACGGATGATGTGCACGTGATGTATCGTGTTCCTTACAGAACCACAAATCTCAAGGCGGTGACAACAAAGCCGGAAACCCGGCAAGAATAGGGCGGAAGATGCACGTCCCATACAGCCTGAAAAACTCGAGATACCCAAGGCTGCCTGAACCGCGAGCATTGAATAGAAGCCTGCTGATCATCGCTCACCCCGTTTGCGATACCTCGGGTTCCACCCTCAAAGTCGATGAGCATGCCGACCTTACCCACCACCTCTCCACTCGAAAAAAGATGTCTGCTCTCAGCCGATGTGCTCGATCTGTACTCCCCACATCTTCAAAATGACGACCGATGAAGCTTATCGAAAAGCCTGTATGGACGCGCCCAAGTTGCAGCCTCAAACCGCATATCGCTTGATATAACATCTACTTTGAAGCCGAACACAGACACCTGGGCATTTTTCCGGGGGTTGTGTCATGATCCTCTTTTCAAAAGCGATATGAGTCGTGCAATGGAGAAAGCCACATGCCAAAACACTGCAGAAAGACAAGAGCTGAAAAATCATGGAGGACGCCCGTAAAGGTCGTTTTGCATCAATGGAAGCAAATGCTCTGGAATCTGGTGCTCATGGCCCTTGGAAGCGTCCTTTGCGCGATCACTATCAACGGCATTCTGGTTCCTCAAAAATTTCTGAGTGGGGGTTTTGCCGGGCTCATGCTGATTATTCATTACCTGTTCCCCTGGATGCCGACCGGCGGCCTTTATTTTGTTTTGAACCTGCCGGTTTTTATCCTGGGCTGGAAATTCGTGGGGAAGAGTTTTTTTCTCTACAGTCTGGCGGGCATGACGATTTTCTCAGCCGCACTGCAATGCGTCGCGGTCTTTCCTCCGGTTCATGATCCGATTTTGAGCGCGTTGCTGGCAGGCATTCTCACAGGAATCGGAGTGGGGACCATCCTGAGATCCATGGGGTCCTCGGGGGGCACGGATATCTTGTCCGTGATCCTGATGAAGCGGTTATCCATTCGCCTGGGCACGACCATCCTGGCCTTTAATACCCTGATACTAACGGCTGCGGCCTTTCTCTTCTCTCTGGAGAAAGCACTCTATACCTTGATCTATATGTACATTACCTCCCGCATTGTAAACCTCGTCGTCACGGGTCTAAGCCAAAGAAAAGCCGTTTACATCATCTCCCCTCGGTGGGAAGAGATTTCCCGAAGAATCATGGAGGAAATCCATCGAGGGGTCACCGTCATCGAAGGACACGGAGGGTTCACGGGACGAAAGGAGTCGATCCTTTATACCGTTATTACCTTCCGCGAACTGGCGAGGCTCAAACAGGTTGTTCGGGCAATCGATCCCGATGCCTTTGTCGTCATTACTGACACGCTTGAAGTGATGGGCTATCGCGTGGGGAATCAACCCCATTGGTGAGATGGGAGCACAATTCCGCATAACCTCTCAGAGCGGCACACCGCAAGAATGCGACGGTTATCTCGAAGGCGAAACTTTTGTTCATCCGTCTCACCGTGGAGCGTTGAATCCCGGGCAGGACTAGGAGAGAAGGTCCTGCAGGGCCTTCTCAATTTCAGGAAAACGGAACCGGAACCCCCCGGCAAGCAGGACCTTGGGAAGGACCCTCTGCCCCTCCAGGAGGAATGATCCGAATTCTCCCATGACGGCCTTCAGCATGAAACCGGGGACTGCGGGCATGAAGGCGGGTTTTCCCAGGGCATGGCCCAGGGCCCTGGTGAGGTCCTTGTTGCGGACGGGATTCGGGGCCGTGCAATTGACAGCTCCTTGAATCGCCCTTTCCCGGATCAAAAACAAATAAATCTCAGCCAGATCCTGTTCATGTATCCATGCAAACCATTGTTTTCCGCTTCCCAGAGGACTCCCCAGATATCGTTTGATCATCGGGAGCATCATTTTCAGGGCCCCGCCGTTTTTACCCAGGACGACACCGAAGCGAAGGAGGGCGACCCTGACGCCCCTGCCCGCTGCTTTGAGGGCCTCAGCCTCCCATTCCCGGGTCACCGAGGCAAGAAAATCATTTCCTGAAGGGCTTTTTTCATCTATCTCTTCATCTCCGTGAAACCCGTAGTATCCGATGGCGGAGGCGCTCAAAAGGAGCGTATCCATACCCCGGCGAGCCGAAAGGGCATCTACAAGGTTCCGGGTTGTCAGGATACGACTGTCCCGGATGGCGGCCTTTGTCGACCTTGTCCATCGTGAAAAAATCGAGGCACCCGCCAGATTGATAATCACGCCATGCCCTGGGACCTCGTCCTGCCAGGGACCTTTTTGGGCGGGATTTCCCTCCAGATATGCGGCGCCCCGGGGCAATGGACGGTCCCGGCGGATGCTCCGAGCCAGTACGGTCACCTCATGCCCCTCCTGCGTCAGCCTTTTTGTCAGAGTGGTCCCGACAAAACCTGTTCCTCCGGTCATAAAAATCTTCATGATGGCCTCAGGCAGAAATTTTCTGTATCAACTCGTCCAGCCCCATATCCTTCCGAATACCGAAGCGGGTCAGGACAAAATCATAACGGATGGGATCGGTCGGGCTCAGGCAGGCAAAGGCCCGGGTAACTTCAAGGGCTGTACGCATATCCGCCTGTCTGCGGGTCGTCAAATTAAGGCGCAGGCCGATTCTGTGCATGTGGGTGTCCAGTGGAACGACCAGTTTGGACGGTGGGACCTCGCTCCAACCCCCTGGATCGACAGCGTCCTGCCTGACCATCCAACGAAGAAAAAGGTTCAACCGTTTACAGGCGCTCCCCTTTGCAGGGGACGGCAGGAGGCTGTTCCGGCCATGATGGAAATGATGCGTGAGCGCCGTGACAAAGCCCGTGAGGGCCGGAAGCACATTGCCGTCCTCTTCCTCCAGCCCGGCGACAAAACATTCATGAAGAGACCCATACTGTTCGACGGCCGCCTTTACCCCCAACAACATTCTTACAAGTTCTTCCCCCGTCGTGAACCGATGTTTAAAACTCGAAAAGCGGGAGCGCAGTGTCTTCTCAGTGGCATGGAGGAGGAAAGAAAAGGGAGAAGGGTTCATTCGTTCCAGCGCAAAAGATACGCTTTTCAATATCTGGGCCACTCTCCCATAGGCAAGGGAAGACGCGACAAGGCCTGCCACTTCTCTATCCCGCGGGTCATGATAGAGATAGAGAAATTCAAGGGGGTCGGGATGAACATATTCCCGTCGATTGCAGTGGTTATAAAGCTCCTCAAGCACGCCCTTTTCGATAGGAGACGAAAGCGTTCTCTCTGTTTTTTCAAGATTCACTGAGCGCTCTCAGCACTTTTTTGCTTATGGGCATACATCATCTTGTCCGCTCTTTCGACGAGCGTCTCCGGGGTGTCGTTCTCTTTGGCCAGGGCGATCCCCGCGCTGACGGTTATATAAATATCTCCCTTGGCGTACGAAGTAAAACGAATCCGCCTGAGGTTTTTTCTAAAGCCAAGAATCTTTGATCGAGCCATTTCATTGGACAACCGCTCGAGAATAATCACAAATTCGTCTCCACCGTATCTCGCGATGAAGTCGTCCTTTCGAAAACTTTGAACAAGACACTGAGCCACCTTTTGCAGAACCTTGTCCCCGGCCACATGTCCAAGGGTGTCGTTGATCTCTTTAAAACGGTCCACATCAAAAAGAATCACACAGAGCAGTATGCCATGCTCACGGGAGACCTGCAGCGAATCAAGGATTTTCTCATCAAAGGATTTTCTATTGTACAGGCCGGTCAGGCCGTCTTTTTCAGCTGCCGCTTGAAATTGTCTGGCCTTTCGGGTCATCAGGAGCATGCCCTTTTCCGCCTCGAAGATGCGGGTTTTGAGCTTGTGGATATTCTTCTGGGCCAACTTGGCCCTTCTGGCTGTCTCGTCTTTCTTTTCCGATACCAATCGCCTGATATTACCAATTTTTTCTACAACCGTGCTCTTAATCTCGTCAATCGTCCTGTGGATGTTGAAGGAATCGATGATAGAGCCCACTTCGGAACTGACTTTCATTTCAAAGTATTCGATTTCCTTAAGATTTTTTTCTTCTCCAAATTCACTGCTCAGGGCCTTCTCAAGATCCTTGACCTGTTCGAGAAGGTGGATGAAAGATCTGTTGATATGCCGAAAATCCAGAGATATCCGTTTTTTCAGGCCGTGAAGAAGATCCAGAAAAGCGGTGGTGACATGCTTGAATTCCGCCTGATCCACGCCATCTTTAAAATTGAAATCAATCTCAGCGGCCTTTTCTGCGAGTTCATCGGTCAGAGGATAGAAATCATCCAGAACGGCGGTGATGATTTTTCTCACCGCACGGCATGATTCCAGAAGACGCTCCTCCAACTCCCGCATCTGTTCCATATAGGCGGAATCCGATGGATCTTCGGCTTCTTTCGCGATGATCTTGTCTTTGAGTTTCGCCAGTTCTACATTGATGAGATCCCTGGGCAACGTCTCGTCCGTATCGACCATTTTTTTCAGTATGGCCAGCTCCGGAGCCATTTCCTCATGCATGGCCACCACTATGCCAAAGGCATTAATGACCTGCAAGAGACTCTCTCTTTCCTCCTGATGGATCCGTTCCGTCTCAAGATATTCCTTTTTCAGCCTTTTAAGCTCTGCTTTCGGATCTCTGCTCATCCTGCGACCTCTAAAAAAAATTTCTTTCAAGAAACGCCATGATCAAGATATCTTCGCAGATCGGCAGCATTCATGTTTTCAAAGATGTTCGTATCCATAAGTTCCTCCTGCTCAATATCCTGCAAAGGATTCATGATACAAAACGATCCAAGTAGCCGCAAGAATCGTTTCCCGCGACCTCACGCCTTAAAAACAACGCATACCGATTCCAATGACCCACCCCTAACCGGGGGAAAACCATCGATTTCCGGCAGGGTATCCTCAGTTTTCCCTTTCGTCGATGGGGAGGTAAGGTCTTTCATTGGGGCCGATATAGATCTGCCGGGGCCGGTGGAGTTTCCAGTCCGGATCGTCCATGCTTTCCTTCCACTGGCTGATCCAACCCGGAAGACGACCGATGGCAAACATAACCGTGAACATGTTGACCGGGATTCCGATGGCCCTGAGCACGATCCCGCTGTAGAAGTCGACGTTGGGATAGAGGTTATGGTCAATAAAATAGGGATCTTTCAGCGCGACCTCTTCCAGTTTCCTTGCGATGCCCAACAGGGGATCATCACGTTTCAGGTTATCCAGAATCTTATCACATATTTTTTTCATGATTCGGGCCCTGGGGTCGTAGGTCTTGTAGACCCTGTGACCAAAACCCATGAGCCGAAAGGGATCGTTCCGATCCTTTGCCCTGGCGATGAAGGGAGCCGGATCGCCGCCACTGCGCTGAATATCGGTCAACATTTCCACAACAGCCTGATTGGCCCCGCCGTGCAGAGGCCCCCACAGCGCACAGATCCCCGCTGAAATGGCGGCATAGAGATTGACCCGAGCACTTCCGACCAACCGGACCGAGGCCGTAGAACAATTCTGTTCATGATCGGCGTGGAGGATCCAAAAGGCATCAAGGGCCTCGACGACATCCGGGTCAATATAGTAAGGACGCACAGGGGAGTCAAACATCATATTCAGGAAATTCGCGGCATAGGTGAGATCGTGTCTCGGATAAACAACCCTGTGCCCTCTCGATATCTTGTAAGACATGGCCGCCATGGTCCTGAGCTTTGAGAGCAACCGGGTGAAAATCACGTCGATTTCCTCTTCCTCCGATCTTTCGGGTATCTCGGGATAAAAGGCGCGCAGGGCGTTGACCATAGAGGAAAGGATGCCCATGGGGTGGGCTCGTAGGGGAAATTTTTGAAAAAATTCACGCATATCCTCGTGGATGAGTGAATGGTCGTTCAAAAGGACCGAAAAGCGATTGAGTTCGTTTCTGCTCGGCAGTTCACCGTTGATGAGCAGATAAGCCGTCTCTCTAAAAGTGGAATATTCCGCCAGTTGCTCCACTGGAATACCGCGGTAACGAAGGATACCCTTCTCGCCATCCATGAAGGTAATGCTGCTCTTACAGCTCCCGGTATTGCCATAGCCGGAATCATAGGTAATGAGCCCGGTCTGTTGACGCAGCCTGGAGATGTCAATGGCTCTTTCCTGTTCGGTGCCTTCGATGATGGGCAGCTCATAGGTCTTTCCGTCAATGACTAGTTTGGCTGTGCGATCCATTTTACC
>CAZXWJ010000126.1:0-12036 GCA_964644375.1 uncultured Desulfobacteraceae bacterium
ACCATCCCGGTAATGCCCATCAGCGCCTGGTCATGCCCCTCGTGGTGCTCCGGCCGGTGACCGCCGATGGGGCCATCTTGTTCACAGAGACACTGGTAGGGTTTACCCCCGGTCCGCTCATCGAACTCGGCACGGGCTGCGGTTAGGAGTTCCGCGTCGGTAAAGAGATCCAGCCCGGTCGCTGCCAGGACATGAGCGGCCTTGATCGCCCCTTTCCGGCCAATGCTCATACCATTAGAGGCGGTGGCGCCCCAATGATGAGGAGGGACATTCAGGGGCCAGCTGCTGATAATCGCGCCCATGGTGGGCACGTTATAGCTGACATCGCCAACATCCGTTGAAGCGCCGAATGCCGCGCCTTTGGGGTCCGGACCAATGGTTGTGGCCAGGCCGTCTTCCGGCACCCCCACCTCTTTTTGCATGGTTTTGGCAAAGGTCTGCTCTTCATCACTCCATTCACAGGGTCCCAGGCGATGCATATGCGCCATCACCCGATCCGCCAGCGTCTGGTTCGGCAGGAGGTCATAAGCGGCATCCAGATTCGTCGTCTCCACCCGGGTCTGGGTCGCCAGTGCCGCCCCTTTGGCGATGTCCTTGACCCATTCGACATTCTTGAGCACGTCCTCCGCGCTGTGGCCGCGATACCGGAACACCACCTTGGCGTAGTCCGGCACCACATTCACGGCGCTGCCGCCCTCGGTGATGATGTAATGCATCCTCGCCGTCGGAAGGATATGCTCACGCATCATGTCCACCCCGTGCAGAAACAGTTGGGCCGCCTGCAGGGCGCTGCGCCCGGCCCAGGGGGTGGCCCCGGCATGGGCGGTGACTCCGTGCCACTCAAACCAGAAATCACTGGCCGCGGTGGTTTTGATATTCCAGACCGTGTTCACCATGGCCGGATGCCAGTGAAGACAGGCATCCAGGTCCTTGAAAGCCCCAGCCTTGGCCATGTAGTTCTTGCCGCAAAGCAATTCCTCGGCCGGACAACCGAAGACCTTCAAGGTACCGGGAATGTTGTCCTTTTTCATCTGGGCCTTGAGGGCCAGGGCCGCCCCGATGGCACCGGACCCGATCAGGTTGTGGCCGCAGCCGTGCCCGTTGGTAACGCCATCCTTGCGGGGGGTCTGGGTGGCAACCGGTTCATTGCCCAGATCAGGCAGCGCGTCAAATTCAACCATGATTCCGATAACGGGCGTTCCGGAACCATAGGTTGCAATCCAGGAGGTATCAATCCCACCGATTCCACGGTCACTGATGGTGAAACCGTTTTTCTCCAGCACTGCAGATTCGCAGTCCGAGCTCTTCCGTTCCTGAAATCCCAGCTCGGCATAGGTCCAGACGTTTGATGCCATGTCCCAGATGGTTTCTGCAACGGCTTCAACCTGCTGAGCGATCGGGTTGTAATCTTTTTCTGTTTGAGCGGTCATTTTTACCCCCCTGTTGTATTTAATTAATCAATAAAGTTATTGCATCACCGAACGACGAATTGGACGGCCCGGATAAACCCCCTTCAGCTCCTTTGAGTCTTTGACCACCACAGTGCCGTTAACCAAGACATAGGGAATACCGGTAGATGGCAGTCCGCCGTCTTTCACCCCGACATTGCGCCTTGCATCCAATTTTGTTTCCGGATCCATGACCCGACCGTTGAGGATAACCAGGTCATAGGTCTCGGCCGCAAAGACAGTCGTGCTCAAAACACTTACGATACCGAACACGGCAAGAGCGATAAGGACCGGCATGATGCATTTTTGTGTTCTCATTTCGGTATGCTCCTTTGGCGTACCCGGGACAGCCGCAGTCCGGTTGTCCCGGGTGGTATGGGCTCACTACTTCAGGCTGATGGTCACTTTGTCGATCTTGCCCGTGAACTTGCTGCTTGCACGGTCGTAGTCCTCGGACACAGGCGTTTCCGCGTCTACACCGACGCCGGCGGTCTCGTCGGCCGAGAAGATTGCGAACTCGGTCTTCTCGACCCGGACGGACCCCACGGACCTGCCGTTGATATACAGGGTTGCTGTGCCGCCCGCGCCCGGCTTCTTGCCGCCGTCGTAGGCGAAGTCCATCTTGACGGTCGACTTGCCCTTGGGCAGCGTTGTTCCCGCAGTGGCGGTGAAACGGTCGATTCCCAGGTAGTTGTACATGTAGATCGGTGTACCGTCCTTCACGTACAGGCTCCAGCCGCCAAAGCGACCCCCCTGGGCTACGATGACACCGCTGACCGGATTATCTCCGGTCTCGATGTGGGCAACGATCTCGAACGAGGTGTTCTTGGTGTTGATGAAATCGTTTTCGAGCAGGTCATGCATGCCCTCGTACAGCGTCAGGCTGTCGCGGCCGAACATCAGGTCGGGCCGCCCGGCCAGTTTGGGGTTGAACAGCTCCTGCCGCCTGTCATCTAAAGGCAGCACTTTGTATTTGACCGCCTCGCCGATGAAGACCTCCTGCAACTTGGCGAGGATATCAGGATGTTTTTGGGCGAGGTCCGTGGACATGCTGAAGTCTTCCTTCACGTGGTAAAGCTCCCACACATCCTCGGTAAACCTGTTCTCGACCTTGCCCCACGGCTTGATGTGGACGGTCCCGGCAAACCAACCGTCAAAGTAGACTCCCCGGTTGCCGAACATCTCGAAGTACTGTATCTGGTGCCGGTCGGGAGCCCGGGGATAGTCCCACGAGTAGACCATGCTCACACCCTCGATGGGGCGCTGTGGCGTGCCGTTGACGATGCGCGGCTGCGGCAGTCCGGCGGCCTCGAGGATGGTCGGCACGACGTCGATCACGTGGTGCCACTGGCTGCGCAGTTCGCCCTTGCCCTTGATCCGCTTTGGCCAGTGGATGACCATGGCGTTGCGGGTGCCGCCGTAGTTGGAGGCCACCTGCTTGGTCCAGGTGAAGGGTGAGTCGAAGCAAACCGCCCAGCCGGCTGCCATGTGCGGATAGGTGGTCGGGTCGCCCCACGCATCGTAGTGCTTGAGCATGAAGTCGATGTCCGAACCTTTCGGCTCGTTGTTGAAATAGGTCATCTCGTTGTAGAGCCCGGTCATGCCTCCTTCGGCGCTGGTGCCGTTGTCCCCGGCGATATAGAAGATCAACGTATTGTCGAGTTCGCCCATGTCTTCGATCGCCTGGATGAGCCGGCCAGTCTCGTGGTCCGTCATGTCGAGAAAGGCTGCGAAGACCTCGGCCTGTCGGGCGAAGAGCTTCTTTTCTTTCGCCGTGAGGTCAGCCCAGTTCTTAATGTCGTCCGGCTTTTTCGCCAACTTGGTGTCGGCCGGGATGACGCCGAGCTTCTTCTGCTGCTCGAAGATGCGCTCGCGGATCACGTCCCAGCCCTCGTCGAAGCGGCCCTTCTGCTTGTCGATATAGGACTTCGGTACGTGGTGCGGGGCGTGCACCGCACCCGGGGCGAAGTAGACGAAAAAGGGTTTGTCCGGGGTGAGCGCCTGCTGGAAACGCATCCACTCGATGGTCTTTGTCGCCATGTCGTTCATGAAGTGGTAGTCGGGGTCGTCAGGGGTCTCGACGCGGTTCAGGTTGTGATACACGGCGGGCGCCCACTGGTTGGTCTCCCCGCCCAAAAAGCCGTAGAACTCGTCGAAGCCCTGGTAGTTGGGCCAGCGGGTGAAAGGACCGGAAGGGCTGATCTCCCATACTGCGGTTTCGTGCCACTTGCCGTAGGCCGCAGTGCTGTAGCCATTGAGCCGGAGCATTTCCCCGATGCTGGCCACGTCGTTGGGCAGCATGCCCGTGGCGCCGGGGAAGGACGTCGCCACCTCGGTGATCTTTGCCTGGTTGGCCGAGTGGTGGTTGCGGCCCGTCTTGAGGGCCTGCCGGGTCGGCGAGCAGAGCGCCGTGGTGTGGAACTGGTTGTACAACAGGCCCTGGCTGGCCAGCTTGTCGAAGTGGGGCGTCGGCAGGACGCTGCCGGTGGCCCCGGTGCCGCCGAAGCCGAGGTCGTCGATGAGGATGACCACCACGTTGGGGGCGTCCTTCGGCGCCTTCACTTCGAAGACGGGCGGCGCCTTGGCGTCCCGTGCGTCCAGCGTCGTGATGGGCGGGTACCATGGCCCCTTGACGGGCAGTCCCGTTCGGTCGACCTCTGCTTGCGCAGCCCATGCGGCCACGGGAAGCAGCATTGCGAGAAACAGCACGTAAATGAAACGGATGTTTTTAAATAATATTTTCATTTTAAAGTCTCCTTTCGGCGCTTAAAGTTAAACAATTGGTTTCCTTTGTCTGTCTATTTAGAAACGCATCTGCAAAGACGTTCCCAGGATCGTTGCCGTATCTGTGTCCGGCAGGGATGAGTCCGACAATTGCGCGTCTAAGGTCAGGTGCACTGCTGGAGTCAGTTCGATGTTGTAGAACGACTCCCAAACCGTAGACGTGTCGTCGATGCCGATGATTTTGTTGAGGCGCAAGTCCTGGATTTTATTGTAGCTGAAAGCGATACCCATGGTGTCATTGTCGCGTTTGGGAATGAGTCCCTTGGCGTTGACACCGAAGCTGATGAGGAAGTCAATCGGGTTGGTGTCTTTGTCTGCAAACTGAACGCGGGAAAATAGGCCCACACCTTGCAAATCCTTCCGCCCGTTGTTGATGTCGACGGCTTGAGCAGTGTCACTTTCAACCCACAGGTACTGCCAGAAATCGACCGAACCGAACCACGTGGAATCCTTTGTGGACAGTGTCAGCTGTCCTGCATTGAAATTGATGCGACCGTTGATTTCGTTGAAGTCACCGTCCCAGCCGTATCCGCACATAAGACCAAAGCCGCCGGGCAGATGACCGAGCCGGTATTGATTGGTGAGTGAGAGCAATCCGAACATGCCGTCGTCAAGGTTGTCGAAGCCGGACCTGTTGGAAGTATCCGTGATTGTGCCCACCATTCCTGTGAGTGTCAGGTCCGGGCTGGGCATGATCAGGACAGCAGCCCCCAGGGTGCTGTAGGGAATGATCAGCGCTGGAGACACCGGCATGTTCAAATTCATGTTCCACCATTGGCTCCTGCCGCGACCACCGGCAAACTCATTGGCTGAGTCATAGGTGTCAAACTTACCGATGCTCACAGCAAACTTCTCGCTGAGAAACTGGGTGTAGGTGATCATCGGCAGCCAGATACCGACATCGTCATCCAGGGTGGAGGTGGTCGGGCGTGTCGCATCGGTGTTGGCCGGGATGAAGGCGCCGCTGATGCCGTTGACCGAGCGCCCATAGCGCGACACGGCGCGCATCTGGAGCAGACCACCGGGGATAAGACCCATGCGGTCAAAATCGACGTTGATGTTATAATCGATCGTGCCGCCATAGTGGGAGCCGGTATCCGCACCGCCGTCCACAACAGCCTGGAAATACTGATTGTAATCGATATCAAACGTGAAACCCTTCTCGGCCCACTCGGTGCGTTTGCCGCCGAAGTCGCCCAAGAGGTGGGACCGTTTAAAAAGTTCACCGGAGTAGTCGGGCAATGGCAGGATGCCACTCGACTTTGCCGACGCAGAGTCTGCCCGGGCAGGTATAACCGTGACGTGCAGCATCACCGCCAGCCCGACGAGCAGCACGACCGCCGTCCTCAATGAGATTATAAATCGGCTGTTATCCATAATTTACCCTTCTAATGTTCTTTGCCCGGCTCTGTTCTGTCCAAAGATTGAGACAGACCAGAATTGGGCGTGAATTCATTTTCACCTTCACCGATAGGTTATTTCTTCTTGCCCGGCACGTATGGATCCGGCGTGCCCGGTTTGATCGGTGGCTCTGCCGCAAAGGATTTGACATGGTCCGCGACGAGTTTCGTCAACGGGAACCGTCTCCAAAACTGAACCGGGGTATCTTTCGTCCACGGATACTCTTCCCTGGGGTCGGCATAGAGGTCATAAAAAGCCAAACCATTGACGACATTGCCGTAGCCCCATTCACGTGACTCATAGCCGGGGCCCCCGATCACGTGCTTGGTCAGCATCTTGTAGTTTCTCCACTTGGCCCCGAAAATGTCCTCGCCAACATAAATCACGAATCCATCGCGATTGGAGCGTTTCTGCTTTCCGAGAAAGAAATCCGTCTGGTCGACACCGTCGATCATACGATCCGAGGGGACCTTGCCGCCCGCGATCCTGGCAAAGGTCGTAAAAAGATCCATCTGGTGGACAATCTCATTGGATGCCGCATCGGCAGAGACCTTGCCCGGCCAGCGCATGATGAACGGGACGCGCAGTGAGCCCTCGCGGGCGGTAAAATAGGTGCCGCTCCATGGGCCGGCCCAGCCCTGGTAGCCCGGGTTCATTTCCGCGCCATTGTCCGCCGTGAAGATAAAGATCGTGTTGTCCTTGATCCCGAGTTTGTCGATAGTATCGAGCAGCCGGCCGACGTTGTAATCGATCTGCATCAGCACATCACCCCAAACCCCGTTGCCGCTCTTGTCCTGAAATTCCTTGCTGGGCAGTACCGGATAATGGGTCAGGGTATATGGCAGGTATACGAAGAAGGGTTTGTCCGCTTTTGCCTGGCGCTGCATGAAGTTTATGGTCTTTTCAGTCAGCCTCATGTCCATTTCTCTGCGCCGCTCGAGTGTCCACTCGGCAACCGGTTTCGACTTCTCCCCTTTCTTGCCTTCCAGAAGTTGTGTCGGGGTCAACATGGGGTGGATTTTTTCCTCCACCAGTGCGTTAAAACGGGGCTGGCTCGGCCAGGCACTTTCATCGGTAGAATTGGGGGCGCCGTACCACTCGTCAAATCCCTGATCATTGGGGTAGCGTCCTTCCTCGTTGCCCAAATGCCATTTGCCGTACATGGCCGTGACATAGCCCGCGTCGGAAAGCATCTCGGCCATGGTGTATTCCCACCGGGTCAACCCATAGAGGTCCGTAAACATGGGGACCGATGCGTTCCCCGTGCGTTTGGCATAGCGGCCGGTCATCAGCGCCGCCCGGCTGGGGGTGCATTGGGCTTCCACGTTAAAGTTGGTCAGCCGCAGCCCCTCCCTGGCCAGCTTGTCGATGCGCGGCGTCGGTGCGCCGCGGGTAATGCCTCCGCCATAACAACCCAACTCGCCGTAACCGAAGTTGTCCATGTTGATCAAAACGATGTTGGGCTTGTCACCCTCTTGCGCGGCTGCGGCTGTGATACAGGGCACCAAGAACCCGATGATGAGAACCGTGAATACGTTTTTGAGAGCATGCTTTGTTTTCATTTTTGTTCTCCTTCTCCAAGGTTTCTGGTGTCGGGACTTAATTAATGAACACGGACACCTATACTCCTTTACTTAACCAGCTCCACGTCCGGCATTTTCCAGGACTTGTCCCAGAACTTGTCTGTGCCGCCATAAACGCGCAGGATAGGGAAAGGCCTTTTGCCGCCGGTCTGTATCCAGTTACTCTCTTTACCTTTTGGAGCCTTCGGGCCGAAATATATCGTGATGCTGCCATCCTTGTTTTTCTGCATGGTTTTCATATCGTTGGCCGATGACAGTCCTATGCGGGCTTCAGGGGTGTAGATAAACGCCCAGGTTTCCAGGTCATTAACAAGCAGTGACCAAAACTGTTTAATTGGCGCATTCGCAGGCATCGTGAAAGAATATATTTTACCTGCCTGAAGTTCATTGCCATCGGCATCCGCTAAGGCAAACAGGTATTGGGTGGCCGGTTGCGGACCCACCTTGGGAGGGTATAAGGTTCCGATAAAATAGCGATCTGCTCGATTGTCTATATCCACCAGATTGTCATACACATAGCTGAACGCATGGTTCTTATCGGCGAATATGCCATTGCTCCAATGCCTGTCTTCCCACCATATCCGCGTTTTGTCAGTGGAATGAAGTATCCGTTCCTGCATATAGTGATACGCATCTATGACGGCATGCCTCATGGCTTTTTTTGTCTTTGCATCCGGATTATATGGTTTGCCTTTTTCAATGCCTAAAGAGGCCAGCATACCCATCATCACCTTATCCTGAGGCAATGTGTTCTCCACACTGAAAATCGCGTGAACATCCTCAAACCAGCGTTCGTCATAGTAAGGCAGGGTCGAAACCCGCATATCGGAGGGATCAATAAACCGGGTGGGCGCAGGATCATTCAGGTACTACATCTTGAGCGTTTTCGAATAAGCGGCCGCATCAGCAGTTGTTGCCTTAGTGCCCTTAATCGAACGAAAGACAAAGTTGATCCTATAGCTCGGGCTTTTGACATGTATGTAACCGTGCGGTGTCAGCAAAAGTTTGCCGCCTTTGCCTTTGTCAATACCTGACGGGCCAACGCCTGCAATGGCGAGTTGCCAGTGATCAACGATCTGCCCATAAAGGCTGGCCTTGTCTGAGGCGGCGGGCACTTCCAGAACGACCGGCCCCTTACGTAAATCGGTCTGGGAAAAAATATACGGTGTTACATTGTTGGCCGTGAGCAATTCGGCATAGGGAGTGGCCGGTCTCGACCACGCAAGAATGGTGTTGTTATCTGCGCCAATATCCATTGCGGCGCGAGTAAAACCATAGATGGCCACCGCCGGCATGGACCAGAGCACCGCTTCGAAGGCGCGCTGGTACTTAACCTGGTAATCCAGGTTTGCTAGGGACACCTTCGACCCCGCCGGAGGTTTACCTCCGATGGGATCGGTAGGCATGGCAGCAAAGGCAGATGCGCTGACCATAAAAATGGCTGCAAGCGATATGAGTGCTGTTGTGATTATTTTTTTTGTATGCATTTTGATTTTTCCTTCTTAACAATGTCCCCCGTTCAGCTTTGAAGAATTTAAAATCGAACATGTTATTCCTTAAACCTTGAAACGTTTCATCTACTTCACCAGCTCAATCTCCCCCGGACGCCAGGTCTTGTCGAACCAGGACTGCTTCGGGCTGTAGAGACGCAGTATCGTGCACCAGCCCCTGCCGGGAACAGTTTGAATCCAGTTGGCCTTCTTGCCGCCAGGTGGTTTCGGGCCGAAGTAAATGTCAGTTGAGCCGTCTTTATTCTGCTGAACGGCACCGTTGGGGGTGCCATCCTTTGGAAAGCCCTTTCCGGCACCGATGGCAGGATATGGATAGTCAGTCTGCAGGAGTGAGCGGGTTTGCGTTTCGTAAATGGTTACTGACCAGAAGTTCTCCTGAGGAATATTGGCCGGCAGGGTCAATTTGTAGGTCTTTCCTCCGTCCAGCCAATTCCCCTTGGCATCCTTGGCGCCGCAGGCGTACACCGATCCTTTACCCACGCCTGCCTCGGCCATTGCCGGCGTAATACCCGTGGCAAAGTAATGAAATGTCGTGCGGGCATCCAACCTTCGTGCGCCATTGGACAAGAATTCAGAACCGCCCACAAAGGGTGTAAACCAGGCCGATTTCTTGCCGTAGAAATAGGATGCATCGTTTCGCGACGCAAAAGTAACCGCCCGGGCGGTTGCATTTCCAACCGCAACGGCTTCTGTCAGAATCTTCTTCATGCGCGCATCGGGCTGAAACTTCTTGCCCTTCTCGATGCCGATGGCCGCCATCTGACCGGTGATCTCCGGACCAAAGGAGCCTGCCGGCTCTTCCTGCACCAGTGCGGCCAGGTATTCATAAAACACATAGGTGTTCGGCGGGATGGTATTGAGCTGTACAAAACTTCCATTCTTGCTGGGCACCTCGCCATGTTCCTTGCCTGCCTCGCTCAACGGGTAGATCCGCATGTGCTTCTTCAAACTTTCCAGTGCCGGCTTTACATCCCCATCAACGGCGAAGTTTCGAAATGGAATCCATACGCCATAAGTCGGGGATTTGACCACAAAATACCCCTCAGGCACCTCGCCTTTGTAGTCCGGCGGTAAAAAGAGATACTTTCCGCCTTTGCCCTTGTCCGGCCCTAAAAAACCGAGGTCGGTGATGTAGCGGAACCACATGTCATCTGCCAAACCCAGCACTTTGGGCGGCAGTTCCACCACCAGCGGCCCTTTTTTTAAATCCAGAAATGGCCATGTCTGGGGGGTTACCGTATTCGGGGTCAGAAACATTCCGGTGGAATCGCACATCTGCTCCATCGTCATGAGGGTATTGTCTGGAAACCCTGCGTCACGCATCCCTTTGCGATTGGCATACAAACTCACCCCGGGAAGCGTGTTTAAAAACACATCCACCGCACGGATAAAATCCAGGTTGTCATATACCTTTTGAATGGTTGCCTGGTCCGGCATACCATTTTTGAAATTCAGGGTGCCAATACGAGTTTCTACTTTATCCGGCGTGGTGATCTCCGGTGGGATGGGAGTGGTCATCTTCATCTTGGGCGATTGCGCACAGACAGCCACCGTCAGACCTGTCACCATCAATCCGGCCAGGGCCAAGGTTATCAGTGTTTTTGTTTTCATCTCTGTTCTCCTTTTTCGTTCAAGGTTCACCGTTCTGGGGTCTGGGTTTTCAACCTTTTAACCTCTGAACCTTGAACCTTTTTTCAACCTGAATATCTATTTCACCAGCTCCACGTCCGGCATCTTCCATGACTTGTCCCAGAACGCCTTGGTACCACCGTAAAAGCGCATCACGGGAAAGGGTTTCTTGCCGGAAGTGGGGATCCAGTTATTTCCCAATCCTTTGGGTGGCGTGGGCCCGAAGTAGAGAGTTACGCTGCCATCGGCATTTTTCTTCATTGTCTTGCTGTCGTTTAATGATGACAGCCCGGGGCGCATCTGCGGGCTATAAATGAAGGAATAGGTTTCCATATCGTAAACGATCAGTGACCAGAACTGCTTCACCGGGATATCCTTCGGCACCGTCAGCTTGTACACCTTACCGGCTTTCAATTCGTTGCCATCTTTGTCGGCCATGGCCATCAGGTACTGGGTCGCCGGCTGCTTCGACAGCTTGTTCGGCCAGTAGATGCCATAGAAGTAATGCACGGCACGTGGGTCGATCTGCATGGAATGGTGGGTCTCATCATGTTTTTCAAATCGGAACCCGCGATCCTGGTCGGTGTACATGGAGTCCGCCCAATGTCTGTCCGGCCACCATGCAATGGACGGGGCCATCTTCAAAAAGGTCTCCTGCATATAGAAATAGGCGTCGGTCACCGCCTGGCGCATCGCCTTTTTTGTTTTTACATCCGGATTGTAGGGCTTGCCTTTCTCGATACCGAGGGATTCCAGCATGCCCATCATATAGGTGTCGGTTGGCCTGGCATTCTCCACACTGAAGATGGCGTAAAGGTCCTCGAACCAGCGTTCGTCAAAGTGTGGCAATGCCGCCCAGCGTTTTCCGGTTCCGGCCGGATCAACAAACTTTGTCGGCTTCGGATTGGGCAGCTCAGACAGGTAATACATCTTTATAGTCTTGGAATAGGTATACGCATCTTCTGTCGTCCCGGTCTTGCTCTTGATGGAGCGAAATGCAAAAGTGATGCGATAGCTCGGGCTCTTCACCTCGATGTAACCCGCAGGGACTTTCCCCCTGTACCCGGGAGGTGTGAACAGGATCTTGCCGCCTTTACCCTTGTCAAGTCCCGATGGCCCGACATCGGCAATAGATATTTGCCAATGATCAACCACCTGCCCGTAGAGCGTTGCTTTGGCTGTTGCGGCCGGTACTTCAAGAACCACCGGACCTTTACTCAGGTCGGTCTGGGACAGGATATATGGGGTCTGGTTATTGCCGGTCACGCCTTCCATATAGGGGGTAGATGGCTTCGACCAAGCGATGATCGTGTTAGGTCCGGCGTTCCAATCGGCTGCGGCATGCCAGTAGGCATACATGCCAACAGCAGGCATGGACCAGAGCACCGCCTCGAAGGCACGTTGGTATTTCACCTGGTAGTCCAGGTTTTTCACCGACTGTTTTGCCCCTGCAGGTGGTTTACCGCCAATGAAGTCGGTGGGCAGCTCAGCAAGCGCAGCTGTGCAGCCCATAAAAAATGCAACAAACAATATAAATGTTGTTATGATTGTTTTTTTTAGGTGCATTTTGATTTCCCCACTTAGAATTTATGGTTTCAATTTATAATCTGACAGAGCAATCTGTCGGGTCGCAGCCACAGGCGAAGCCCGAAGCGATTTCCATCAGCCGGCGCAAATGCT
>CAZXWJ010000127.1:0-11938 GCA_964644375.1 uncultured Desulfobacteraceae bacterium
GGGGCTTGCCACCTATCCCCTTCCTGCCTGGGTCGAGGTGGATGCCTTCCTGCTGCTTGATCCCCTGATTGCCCTGGGTTCCATGGCCTCGGCTCGCGCTTTTATCCCCCGTTTGGTCTGGGGTCTTATCATTATTGGTCTGGCCCTGATCCTTGGTCGATTTTTCTGCGGGTATCTCTGTCCCATGGGGGCGACGATTGATTTCTCCGACCGGATCATCAGGCAAAGCAGCAAAAAAAACGCACGGAATGCCTTTGAAAATGCCGGCAGATTTCGTAAACTAAAATACTTTTTTTTGGCGGGTCTTGCCGGTACGGCCCTGCTGGGAATCTCCTTTGTCTTCCTTTTTTCCCCTCTCTCCCTGATCACGCGGTTTTACGCCCTGGTGATCTATCCTCTCACCCTGATGACAGTCAATGCCGTTCTGGATGTGCTTCGCCCCATCTTTCCCGGTGTGGGGCTGGAGAGTCTTTCTTTTGTCACTTACAAGGTCCCCTATTTCAATACCAATCTCTTTGTGACCGCCCTGATCGTCGGGATCCTTTTACCGGCTCTGTTTCAGCCACGGTTTTGGTGCCGGAATCTCTGCCCGGCCGGGGCAATCCTGGCCCTTTTCGGGCGAAGGCCCCTCTTTCGCCGGCAGGTTTCCGAGGCATGCACCGGGTGCGGACGATGCGCACGCGCCTGCCCCATGGCCGCCATCGGCGAAGATTTCGTGACAACGGCCCATTCCGAGTGCATTACCTGCCTGAAATGCCGGGACGTATGCCCTGAACATGCCGTTTCCTTCGGGATAACCGGAGAGAGACACGCACCGCAGCCCGAGATCGATCTCGGCCGGCGGAAGGTAGTAGGCGCAGGTCTGGCCGGAGTGGCCGCCGCAGCCCTGACCATGACAAACCTTTACCATATCCACGACGGTGAAACTCCCCGGGCACTGCGTTCGTCCCGCCTCATTCGGCCTCCCGGGGCCCTGCCCGAACCGGCCTTCCAGGACCGTTGTGTGCGTTGCGGGGAATGCATGAAGGGATGTCTCACCAACACCCTCCAGCCCGTTTGGTTCGAGGCCGGCATTTCGGGGCTCTGGACCCCAAAGATCACGGCCCGGCTGGCCGGGTGCGAGCAGAACTGCAATATCTGTGGGCATCTTTGCCCCACAGGGGCCATAAGACCCCTGGATATGGAAGAGAAAAAACACGCCAAGGTGGGCACGGCACGCATCATCAAAACCCGGTGTATCGCCTGGGAGCAGGACAGAACGTGCCTGATCTGTGATGAGATCTGCCCTTACAATGCCATCTCGAACCAGTTTGCGGTGGGACATGTTGTGACCGTCCCGGTAATCGATGAAAACAGGTGCAACGGGTGCGGTTACTGCGAAAATAAATGCCCGGTGACCGGGGAGGCGGCCATTATTGTCGAGCCCCTGGGAGAGCTTCGCCTGGCTACGGTATCCTACCTGAAAACGGCTCGACAAAGGGGTCTGGTCTACCAGGCCAGGGGCGGCGTGGAGGATCACTTCATTCTTGACAGGCCAGGTGAAGAAGAAAAGGGGGGAAAGGCATCCCTTCCTTCGGGATTTATCCTCGACCGGTAATAGAAGGGTGGATAAGGTGGCGCAGATTCGGGGCGTTGAATGAGAAAATCTCTTGAAATACAAGGAAATAAACCTTTATTTGACCTGCAGGGCCGTTTTGGTCTATGGTGTCGCGCAGAGAGGGATAGGTAAGCCACCCAAAATCGGTCCGAAGGCATGGGCTGCGTTCTGGAGGTGGAGCCTGCGAGGATGAACAATCATCCGAGAAAAAAATCTATTTCTGGTCGGAAAAAGGTTTTTCGCAATTTCTGTCCAAGCAATGATAGCCCAAATGAGGTAGTCAGCCGATATGAGTAATATTGGAGGAAGTGGCAGAAACTTTTTTAAACTCAATGTCTTCTATCGCATCATAGGAAATATCAAGTTCGTGCCCCCCATGATCAGGGATTACCTGCGGGGAAAATACCGCAAGGTCCCCTATTGGACCTTCGGCGGTATCCTGCTTGCCGTTCTCTATGTCCTCAGCCCCCTTGACGCCATACCCGATTATATCCTGGGATTGGGGCAGATCGACGATGCCCTGGTGATCTGGCTTTGCCTGCTGATTATGGAAAGAGACATCGTCGCCTACAAGCGATGGAAGATGGACCTCAGGTCCTGAACTTGAACCCCCGGGGGCTATTCGGAGAGGCAAACAAGGATGAAAAAATCTGAAGGCCTCTCCCCGAAGGTTCGGGAGAGAGACCCGAAACCGCGCAGAGGGTTTTACTGTTGGGTGTTCTTGATGATTTTAACGATGACCCCTATGGTCAAGAGGGGTTTTTCAGGATAGTTTGTCTTGAGTTGCAGTTGCCCTCGAACGTTTTGCGGGGGACTCGGGATATTCGAAAATCGGATCTTGAAGGCTCGGCCCTTTTCAATTTCTTCGATCGTGTAATTGGCAATTCCTTCGAGGGTGAATTTTACGGGTTCAATGGTCAGGGGTTTGGCCAGTTCGCCCCTCACAATGATCCCTTTTGCGCTGCTCTGCCCTTCGAAAGTGTGAAGATAGACGCGACGGGATGACAGGTGTATGGGCACCTTGACATTGGCCCTGAGGCTCAACCCGGCCTTCTGTGCGCCGGGATCGTTCGTATAGACCATGACGCCCCAGGAGCGGTTATTACTGTAGCCCTTGGTGTTTATCTTGACGGTGATTTTACCCTCCCCACCGGGGAGAATGGCCTTGTCAAAGGAGGCCACCGAACAGCCTCAGCCGGGTTTTACGGCCTTTATTTCGAGTTCGGCGTCCCCTTCATTGACCACCGTGAAGGTGTGTTCAATGATGTCTCCCTCCTTCACATCCCCGAAGTTGAAGGCCCTTTCTTTGATTGACATCTTCGGCCCCGGCGCACCTTCAGACATATCGGGATGGCCGCAAAAGGCAAAAAGGAAGATTAAAACAAGTCCTATCATCGAAGATCTTTTCATAGTTTGTCCTCCATTTTTTGTTATCATCATAACGGTAAAAAATCGGCAAGCCAATAGAAATATTTTCGACGCAAACCCCTCACACCATCCTCTCGATCTCCTTGCGTTCCTTTTCAAGCCGTTTTGAGGAAACGGGAAATCGGGTCTTCAGTTCCTGCGCAAAGAGGGAGACCTTGAACTCCTCGATCATCCATCGAAAGGCCTCCACGGCCTTTCGTTTTTCCCTGGTAGCATGGAGGGAAAGTGCTTTTTCGATTTCAGCAAGGGCCACTATGAAGGGTTGGACCTGAAGGGCCTTGGTCCGGTCTTTCCCGGGGTTGTTGGGCCCGCGTTCCGCGCGGATCTCCATGCCTCTGAGGTACCGTGGGATCTCCGCCAGTCGATTCAGGGAATAGACAGCCGGAAAATCCCGGGGCACCAGGATATCCAGATCCTCTCTGATGTGAGCACAGAGGGCGAGGGCCGCCCGATTCCCGGGGTTGGATTTTTCGATGGTGTGCAGGGCCGTGCGGGTTTGGTGGTAGGCCTCGAGGATGTTTGCCGTCACGTCTCGCAGTTCCCTGGCCTTTTCGAACATGATGGAAGAAACCGTGTCGGCATAGTTTTCGAAAGCCTCCCGGGTCCGAAGATCTTTCTGAAAAAGGCGGTTCAGGAGGGTTTGGTAGAGAACCTTTTCGACGGCGCCGGCGCCCCCGAAATAGGTGGCGGACCGGGCCGCTTTCAGGGGCAGGGGCCAGTTTCTCTTAAGAAATTTCAGGTCCTTGGCCAGGCGAAGAGAGAGCAGGGCCTGGGTCCCCCTTTTGTGGGAGGCCAGGGCCTCCTCATGGCTTTGAAAGAGAAGAATATCCACGCCGCCATCAGCAGGGGCAAGGGCCGGATAGGCCGCGAGATGGGTGCCCAGGGCGATGCTTTCAGGCAGGAAGGCAAAATCCCAAGACATAAGCCCCCTTTGTTCCCACTGGTTTCGGGCCTTTTCCCAGGCCGAGGAATCGGGCCTCGCTTCAGGGAACCCGTTGCCCCTCATGAGGTGATGAATGTCCCTCCCTGATTGGAGTTCCTTGCCCTGGTGGTCGGTGATGGCGACACGCGTTCTGAGGTGCTCGGGGATTTCTATCACGCTCCAGACGACTGCCGGGATGTCCACGCCGAATCTCTGGTAGACAAAACGGGCCAGGGTCGTGAGCAGGGGTTGATCCGCCTGCTGCATTTCTTCCATGATGATCTTTACCGTGCCGGAAGCGGGCACGAGTTGCTTTCGATACCGTTTCGGCAATCCCTTGATCAGTGCCGTTATTTTTTCGCGCAGGAGTCCGGGGACACCCCAATCCAAGGGTTCCGTGGGAAGCCTGGAGGCCAGGGAGGAAGGGACACGAATGGTTACGCCGTCCTCTTTTTTGCCGGGCGCGAAACGGTATGATGCCCTGAGCCGGGTCCCTCCGAGGGCCATCTCATCCGGGTAGAGGGCCAGTTCCGCCTCGTCAGGGAGTGAGCGGAGCAGTTCTCCTTCTTCCATTCTCAGGAAATCGTCCCCGCCCTCATCTTTTATGCGTTTTTTCAGGGTGCGAAGGTCGTAAATCCCTCCAAGCCTTAGGGAATAGAATTCGGCCAGGAAATCGTCCCCGACCAGTATATCTCTGCGCCTGACCTTGTCCTCCAAGGACTCCAGTTTTTTGATCAGGCTCAGGTTGTGTTTGAGAAAACCCAGCGGGGTCTTGATCCGGCCCTCGACCAGGGCACTGCGGATGAAAATCTCATGGGACTCCCCGGGGTTGATAGGACCATAGGAGACGGACCTTTGAGGAATGATCACGAGACCGTACAGACTGACCTGCTCGAAGGCACGGACTTCTCCCCGGTTCTTTTCCCAGTGGGGGGCCGAATAGGTGGACTTGCAGAGTCTTCCACCAAGGGCCTCCAGCCAGGAAGGATCGATCCTGGCAACGGTCCTGGCAAAGAGGCGGGAGGTCTTGATCATCTCGGCGGACACGATCCAGGGAGCGCTTTTGTTGAATAGGGTGGATCCGGGAAAGATCATGGCCTCGCGGCCCCTGGTCGCCTGGTAGATGTTTTTGTCCTTTCGCTGGGCAATGTTGGAAAGATACCCGCTCAGGACGGCCCGGTGGATAGCCGCGTAGCGGGAATCGGATGTCCCGCCGTCAGGCGGGATACCTTCGGGAATTTTCTGCTCCTTGAGAATGGTCGTGATCTGATTAAAGGTGTGGACCCACTCCCGCATGCGGGGAAAGGAGAGAAAGTGGGCCTTGCAGTACTTTCGCATCTTGTTCTGGGTCTTGAGGGTTTCCCATTCCCGGTGAAACCGCTTCCAGATGTTGAGAAGAGTGATGAAATCCGACTCCGGGTCTTTGAAGGGCGCGTGCATCCGGTCCGCCTGAACGGCCTTTTCGGTCGGCCTTTCCCGGGGGTCTTGAATGCTCAATGCCGCGGCGAGAACGGTCACTTCCTCGACGCAGCCTTCCCTGCTCGCCTCCAGCATCATCCTGGAGATCTTGGGATCCAGAGGCATCCGGGCCATGAGCCGGCCCTTTTCCGTCAGGGAGTAGACCTTACCTTTCCGGACAATGGCGCCCAGTTCCTCGAGAAGGTCGAACCCGTCCTTGATGCTTCGGGCGCTGGGTTTGTCCACAAAAGGGAAGGACGCCACGTCACCGAGTTTCAGGGAGATCATGCGCAAAATGACCTCGGCCAGGTTGGAACGCAGGACCTCCGGAGGCGTGAAGGGGGGCCTGGAGGCATAGTTCTCCTCGGAATAGAGCCGGATGCAAACCCCGTTTTGAACCCGGCCGCAACGGCCCTTTCGCTGGTCCGCGCTGCTCTGGGAGATGGGGCTGACGGGCAGGCTGTTAGTTCGGGTCCTGGGGAGGTATTGGGAGATCCGGGCAAGCCCGGTGTCGATCACATACTTGATGCCGGGAATGGTCAGGGAGGTTTCCGCCACGTTGGTGGCCACCACGATCTTGGCGCCCCTGACGCTATAGACCCGGCCCTGTTGGGATCCCGGAAGCCGGGCAAAGAGGGGGAGGATCGAGACGCCGACGTAATCTCTTCCTTCCAGGCGGTCACAGGTCTCGAGAATATCCTGTTCCGTGGGCATAAAAATCAGGATGTCCCCGAAGCGCTTCTTCTGCCTGAGCTTATCTACGGCCGTGACAGCCATATCCACATAGGTGAGTTCCCCGGCATCCTCCAGTTCCGGGTCCATGGGCATGTATTCCGTTTCCACGGGGTAGGTGCGGCCGCTCACTTCGATGATCGGCGCACTGCCGAAGGCCCTTGAAAATTTCTCTGTGTCCAGGGTAGCCGAGGTGATGACAACCTTGAGCTCCGGTCTCTTAGGCAGAAGGGTTTTTAAAATTCCGAGAATGAAATCGATGTTGAGACTGCGTTCATGGGCCTCGTCGATGATCAGGGTGTCGTATTCGTAGAGCCTGGGGTCTCCCTGTGTCTCGGCAAGGAGCATCCCGTCGGTCATGATTTTGATATAGGCCTCATGGGGGGAGCGGTCCTTGAAACGGATCTTGTACCCCACGGATCGTCCCAGGTCTTCCCCGAGTTCTTCTGCAATGCGGCGGGCAATGGTGGTGGCGGCAATCCTGCGGGGTTGGGTGCAGCCGATCTTGCCGGCAATGCCCCTCCCGGCCTCCATGCACATCTTGGGGATCTGGGTGCTCTTGCCCGATCCCGTTTCTCCGGAGATGATAACCACCTGGTTTTCTTCGATGGCCCGAATAATGTCCAGGCGTTTCGGGGTGATCGGGAGTTCTTCCGGAAAGGTGATCCGGGGTCTTCCTTCCATGCGCCTTTCCCGTTCACGGATCGAGGCCTCGGTGCGTTTCCTGACGGCCTCCAGTTGTCGAGGGACATCCTTGGGGGTATGGCCGTTCCTGCCTTTCCTCGTGAGCCGATTCAACCGCCGGCCCAGGGTGATTCTGTCCCGAAGCATGGCCTGGGGGAGGAGGACCCGGATTTCGGCTATGTCTTTAGAAATTGTCATGCTCATTGTGAAACGAAGCGTATCTCCAGTTAAATGATTTGCAGCTAAGACCTCCACCTCTGGTGAAGGACTTTTTTAGGTTTTACCGTTCCGGGAGAAAACGGTAAAACAAAAATCGACATTCGAATTTGAAGCTCGAATGGGTATAATGACCCCCTTCGAGGGATTACCTGAGGCCTCCCGCTCTGCGGGCGAAGCCTCACTTTTATGGCTCTGCGTCATGGGTCAAAAAAATGCGCAAAAGGCAATTTTACAATAATTCCGCTGCGGGACAAAGGGGCGGTTCCTCCTCATTCCGCTTCGGCCCACAGGCCCATGAGGTGAACGATGACCTCGGTCGCCTTTTCCATGTCCTCGAGGGCAATCCATTCATATCTGGAATGAAAGTTGTGTCCTCCTGTGAAAAGATTAGGCGTCGGGAGTCCCATGAAACTCAGCCTCGCTCCGTCGGTGCCTCCCCTGATCAGGGACCTGACCGGCTCGATGCCTGCCATGCGAACGGCGTCCTCGGCCCTTTTGATCACCTCCGGGTATCGGTCGAGCACGACCTTCATGTTGCGATAGGATTCCGTGATCTTGAATTCGACTTTGGCCCCGGGGTATCGCAGGGAGACCTCGTCCGCAATCCTTCTGATATAATCTTCCTTTTCCTTCAGGTCCGTTTCATCGAAATCCCTGACCAGAATTTTCAAATCCGATTCTTCCACGGATCCTGACATGTAATGGGGATGAATGTACCCCTGCCGTCCTTCCGTGGTTTCAGGTGACATATCGTCCCCGGGAAATCGGTCGATGATTTCCGCGGCAATCTTTAAGGCGTTCACCATTTTGTCCTTTGCGTAACCCGGGTGAATATTTACGCCCCGGATGCGGATCTCAACGGTATCCGCGCAAAACGTCTCATCCTCGATCTCTCCCAGTCCTCCACCGTCTATGGTGTATCCGAAATTGGCTCCAATATCCTCGATTTTCAGGTGGTTCGTGCCCCTTCCCACTTCTTCATCCGGGGTGAAAAGGACCCTGATGTTCGGCCTTGGGGCCTCAGGGTGGGTAGTCAGGTAATGAAGGGCGCTCATGATCTCGGCAATGCCGGCCTTGTCGTCCGCTCCGAGCAAGGTGTTTCCGTCGGTGGTGATCAGTGTCTTTCCCTCCAGGTCTTTCAACACCGGGTATTCTGCAACATGCAACCGAATGTCCTGTTTTCCGGAAAGCAGGATGTCTCGGCCGTCATAGGGCTTGTGGATTTGAGGATTCACATTCGACCCCGAAACGTCGGGGGATGTGTCGAGATGGGCGAAGAGGGCAAGGGTGGGGGCCTTTTGCCGGTTGGCCTTCAGGGTAGCGAAGACAGTTCCGTAGGGTGAGACAAAAACCTCTTCGAGGCCCATGGCCTGCAGGTCGTCCTCCAGCGTGCGGGCAAGATTCCATTGCCCGGCAGTCGATGGAGAACTCTTTGAATTTTCGTCGGACCGGGTATCGATTTTTACATATCTCAGAAATCTCTCTAAAAGGTCAGGAAAGTCCATGTTTAATCCCTTCGTGCTATTCACTCGGTGTTCATTTATGGTAAAAATATAGTCGTCAAGGCATCTCAATGGGAAATCGATTCCCTATCGATGTGCCCCTGATTTCAGGCCAAACCGCCATTTTAATCAAAGGGGCCGGGAGGGGCAAGGGAAAGATTGGAAGATTGTGGTGAATGAAATAACCTATTTCAAACGCAAACCAAACAAAAAAGATTCAAACGAGTTGCCATATGCTTCTTGAACAAGTGAACATACGAAGCGTTGCCCCTGAAAAAACCAATTGGTGTCCATCCAGAAATCAGAGATCTCCGGATGGGGCGGTCAGCCATTCCCGCTTCAGCAGGGACGATCAGCTCAATGATTTGTTCCTTCATGGTTTTTCCTGACGGCTGAAAGCTGATCGCTGATAGCGCGAATCCGGAAATGGTCATTTCCGAATGAGCACCAATTAATGTGCGGATTGGAAAATGCCGATAGGGTCAATAATGCGAGCCCGGAATCCCCAGATTCCCTCAGTTTACACAAGAGTTTCAACCAGGGGGGGGCGGTGTTCATCGTGCGTTCTGGGAGAGATTACGGATATCGTGTGATCAATGTGGATGAAGACCCTATGCAGGGTAAAACGATGTTTTCGGGGGTGGACCATGTTAGCTGAAAGAAAAAAAGAGTATTTCGAAGGCCTGCTTCATGAAAGGTTGAATGAACTTCTGGATGAGGCCGGTAGGACCGTTAGCGGCATGACGGGCTTGAAGGATAAATTTCCGGATCCTGCAGATCGCGCCACCGTGGAATCGGAGAGGAATTTTACTCTCAGAATTCGAGAGAGGGAGAGGAAACTGATCGAAAAGATCAAGGATGCCCTGAAAAGGATCGAGAACGGTTCCTACGGCATTTGTGAAAGTTGTGCGGAGGAAATCTCGGAAGAAAGGCTGAAAGCCAGGCCTGTGACAACCCTCTGCATCGATTGCAAGAGAAGACAGGAAAATGTCGAGAGGATCAAGGGCCTCTAGGCAGGGTCGGTTATTCTCCGATAAAGATGAAAAACAGACAGGATCAACCCCGCTGAAGCGGGGCAGGCAAAGATCAACAGGATCTCGTCAATTCTGTTGAAAAAATATAGAATTCCATCCCAATTCAAAGTGTGAATTCCATTCACCCGTTTATCTAATTCTGCGATAGACCTACAATTCTTAGGACAATCACCGTCCCCCGACTTCTCGGGGCCGGTTTTTTTGCCCTCCCTTATTTACGATTTAAGGTAAATTAGATCAGACTTACTCGAATGAGACTCGCGTATTGTTTTGTGTTTTAAAATAGACCAATTTTGATTGACATATCGTAATTTACAGGACTATTTTGTGTTTTTGAAGGAAATAGAATTGCATTCGGAAATGCTCCCTAACGGATGGGCGTAAAGGCAGGTCTCAGGGAATGCTGCTGGATAGAATCCGGGCATCGTTCCAAAAAACAGGCGAACGCCTTCAAACTTGACTCTTTATCAGGCCGCATTCGTGTAAGCACATGGGTGTGGTTTGGCGTTTTGGGGGGAGGGCCTTTTTGAGCGCCCCAGGGTTTCTTTCAAATTTTATTCGAAAGCTTGAATTTGGTTAAAGTGAAGGTGCAAGTAGTGTGAAGCATGGATCGTCTGGGGTTCGCAGTCCCATTGATGAAATATGAACTATGGGATGGGGTTATCTGCGGACCCGCATAAAACCCCATGATAAAACCTCAACGAGGGACAAGTACCTGAATAGTCAAAATATATGTCTTAAGGCGTCGTTGTGAAAAAGGGGTTATATACGGACTGAACACTTTTATTTAGCGTTTTACGCGGATCCGTCTACACATTGTTCGAATCAATAAGGAGACAATCCAATGATTAAAAAGGTTTTATTATGTGCATCAATTCTAATTTTTGCGTCGGTATGCATTGCCCAAGACCAAAAGGTGACTCCCGATCAACAGCAGGTAATGATTCAGCAACAGATGAATGCTATGACCCCAATGTTTGGTCAAATGATGCGAGTTATGATGACGGCCACATTTGATGTTTTATCGCAGCCTGAATCAGCCGAAAAATTAGCATCTTTTACGAGAAATTATTATGACGCTTTAATAAAAAAGGGCTTTAGCAAGGATGAGGCATTAAAAATTGCCATGTCGGTTGGGATGCCACCGATGCCTGTGATGCAGAAGTAAAAAATAGCATGCTGCTTCAAAAAGGACCGCTCGGAAAAAAGACGACCTCCTTAAATAATCAAATAACATCTATTGTGGGACGGGGGGCGACACCGACGGCAAGGTGAAAAAGCACTGGCCCAAGGCGGCCGACCACCCGCAAAAAGTCCTGGAGGCCGTACGGGTCTAGTCACTTCATAAAATCGCGATGTGATTTTATGAAGTGAGAGGTGAAATTGAATGTCTGGAAGATAGGCGCATGGCAGGGAACCAAAAGGGATTGCCTCAACGAAAATCCATTCGATTAAAAGGATATGATTATTCGCGAGCGGGATTGTATTTTGTCACCCTATGCATACAATACCGGTCGTGTTTATTCGGCAAGATCAAACACGGTGAAATGATTTTGAATGATGCGGGAAAAATGGTTCAATGCCAATGGCAGACATTGATTCGCCGTTTTGATCACATCAAATTATCCGAATTTATCGTCATGCCCAACCATGTCCATGGAATTATTGAATCCGTAGGGGTACCCCTTGTGGGTACCCGCAATGACTTGTGGGTACCCGCAATGACACGGCCCCCGGGGATACGCGAAATGATGCACCCCCCGGGGGTGCGCGCATGGGGCAACCACAAAAAATAATCGGGCAACCACAAGGGATTGCCCCTACGGTGGGTGATGTGGTGGGGGCATTTAAATCATTGACCACCAATGATTACATCCGGAATGTGAAACACAACAATTGGAAACCGTTTAACAGAAAATTATGGCAACGCAATTATTATGAACATATCATCCGCGACCATGAATCCTATTCGAATATCGCTGAATATATCAGGAACAACCCTTTGAAATGGCAGAAAGACAAATATTATGAATCATCTTTTGACGCTAATTTCACTCATAAAACGAAGGCTTAAGCCCTCAAAACCTGTATTTGGGGAATGACATCTTAGCCTTTCCAATAGATCAGGTCGACCCGATCCCAAAGGCATGGTAACGTTCGGGTACGCAATGTGAAGACGCAACAATTCCTATGAAATTATTATTAAAAAAGTCAAGTTGGATTTTGAAGACGGTATTGACACTGGTGCTGACAATTTCGACTCATGCCTTTGGCGAAGAACCTCCATATGAAAAATTTATTGAAACTATGAACGCTGATGCTGTGCTGTTGATAGGCTATGTGCTGTTGGCATTGGTCTTTT
>CAZXWJ010000128.1:0-11791 GCA_964644375.1 uncultured Desulfobacteraceae bacterium
TACATTGCAGCCAGGCGACTTTATCCGGTTCTTTTCCATCCGACGGTCTGACAAGATGCCCGCCCGATGGCCCTGAGGCGGAAAGGATTCGCTCAAATTCCAGACTGGTTACAATGTCGGGAGATCGGGTGTAACCGTAAGGATCGTGGGATGTGGGGTCGTAAACTTCAGAACCCGGAGACAGGATGACCGCGCCCACCCGGACATCGAGATTCCTTTTCTGATCGGTAAAATTGATGGCCCCGCTGGGACAGAATTTTTCGCAGGCCCTGCACTTTCCTTTTGTAAAATAGATACAGCTTTCCGGGTCGATAGCATATTTCAGGGGAACGGCCTGGGGATACTTGATGAATATCGCTTTTCTTTGGCTGATCCCACCGTCATATTCATTAGGGACTTTCTTGGGGCATTTTTCAGCACAAAGCCCACATGCAATACATTTTTCCGGATCAACATATCGTGGCAGCAAACCGAGTCTGACCTCAAAATTGCCCTCCTCGCCGGAAACGGTCTCGATTTCAGCAGGAGCATGCACCTCGATGTTCATATGCCGGCCGACCTCGACCAGTTTAGGTGAAATAATTCACATCGCGCAGTCGTTTGTGGGAAATGTCTTGTCCAATTGGGACATCATTCCACCGATGGAATGGGATTTCTCCACGAGGTGGACGTAGTATCCCGAGTCAGCAAGATCAAGGGATGCCTGCATTCCGGAGATACCACCGCCAACCACCATCACCGAGCCGATTGTTTGTTGTGACATCTTTGGCTCCTATGCTAAAAAGGCTTCAATTGTATTGCCGCCGCGTTGATCTATTTGAAGATCCAATCGGCCGTTGCTCATTCCCATGGCAAGGCCGAGGAGCTGGGAAAAAAGAACGGCCGAGGGGTGAGGGTTGCCGGATTCCTGCATGTCTTTCGACTTCTGCACCGTTTCAAACTGCAACTGGCAATATGGGCAGGCCGTACAAAGATAGTCGGCACCCGACTCTCTGCCGTCAGACAGTTTCCTTAGTGCCAGATCTCTTGACAGTTCGTCGTTTATGCCCAAGAGGGGTGCGCCGCAGCATTCAAGCTGAGTCGACCAGAAAACACTCTCGGCCCCGGTCGCCTCTACGAGGCTGTCAAAAAGGCTTGGGGCCACGGGGTCGTCAAACTGGACGATCTGGCTGGGGCGCAGGACGTGACAGCCATAATGGGTGGCAATCTTGAGATCCTTGTAAGGCCGAATGATATTCTGCCTTATCTTTTCAATGCCAATATCATGGTAGAGTACTGAGAGAAAATGTTTGATTTCACCATTGCCTTTAAATTGCAAGCCTTCTTCGGACAGCAGTCCGTTGATCTCTTCTTTCAAAGATAAGTTGTTCCTCAAAGCGTGGTCCGCCATTTTCAGACTGCCGTAGCAACATTTGCAAAGGACGAGCATATTCAGATTCCGTTTATTGGCAAGAGCAATGTTTTTAGCGGCGGACAGCAGGAATGTCTTGAAATCGAAATTACGGAGGGGGTATCCGCAGCAACCAAATTCGGGAATATCGATCAAATCCACTCCAAATTTTTTGAGTACCGCCCGGGAGGATACGTCATAGGCCTTCAAGCGGGCCGGAATGTTACATCCTAGAAACAGCGCGAATCTCATAATACCCCTTTCCGGCGTCCATCCGCCTTTGATTTCGGGATGGAAGAAGTGGTGGAAGTGGCGACGTTGCGGATGGCCTGATTTTTGAGTTCATATAAGATATCGGTAACAGGAACCCCCTGAGGGCAGTGCTCCTGGCATTGATAACAGGTGACGCAATCCCATAGCATCATGGAACTCAGTGCCATGTTTTTGAGACCCAGACCGACCGAGCGCATGATTTGATGGGGCAGCAGTCCCAGGACCTCCTGAGGGTTCTCGTAATTGCCCACAACAGGGCAAACTGTTGAGCAGTTCTCACAGGCAAAGCAGTAGGAAAAGCTTGATTCGATGGGGGACAGGGACATGCTCTCTCTAAATTCGGCATTGCGGTCCGTTAAATCCAAAACTCGCTCCTTTACTGCCTCACCATCGCCGGTCATTGCTTTACGCGCCGCGTCCAAAGGCCTGGAATACTTCTCGGAAGATATCCTGTTCCTCCTCAACCCGCGATAGAAAGAATAGGGGGAGAGAGCCAGCGGTTCAGGGTACCCCTTTTGAATGATAAATTCCCTGACACTGAACCACAGTTCCCTGAGGTTGATCCCCACAGGACAAACCACGGTGCAGCGATCGCAATTCGTGCACAGATAAATGCCCTCCTGGAGGGCACGGATATCGGTCTCTGTCAGCTTTTTACCCCCGGTGAGCGCTTTTATCGATAACATTCTTTCTGAAGGCAGGATATTGGTGTTTCCCAGGCGTTTGAATGCCACGGCGGCCGAGCACCGGAAGCTGCAAGTCCCGCAGTGGGTGCAGGCGTCCAGTTCCAGGGCTTGTCTGGTAAGCACCGCGGCCGGGTCGGATCGCTCGGGGTCCATGACCGCATTGACCAGAAGATTCATAGGGCCGGCAATCATATGGAACATCTTGCTGAAGGGTAGATAGGCCAAACCAAAAAGCGATGCGAAAATATGAATATACCATAAAAGCACACCCGTGTTTAACCGGTCAAGAGGTCGGGCAAAGGGGCGGGTTAGTTTTGCCACCGTATACCCGGCAAAGGCCCACTGTTGAGGTGAATGACAGGCGGCACAATTGTCTTCATGCACCTCTTTCCCCAATGTCAGCGTCTCTTGTGTGAAAGGCGGATGCGCCTTTGGTGAAACGACCCCGTAGTCTTTCACCCAGAAGCTTTCCAGGGCCGCAAGTTCCTTCTCGTCGTCAGTCCCCGAATAGTTTTCCACCATCCGTTCGTAGGCGGTATGTGAGGTGATCTTGACACCTTCCAGAAGGAATCCACTGATAAAGATAATGGCCATTATGGCAAGGGCATAGTGGTCCACGGCACGGGTCCTGACGTATCGTTTTCTTAGAACGATACGTCGGTATACGGCCATGCCCAAACCAACAAGGACCAGAATACCCGTAAAATCCCTGATAAACAAAAAAGGATTGATGGAGGGATAATATTCGGAGAAGAGGTGGATGGTAATGATATTTCCGAGCGCGTGCATGAGAAGGAGGACCGTAAACCCGACATAGATCAGCAAGTGCATTATCCAGCGAAACCGGTCTTCTTTCAGGGTCCTGGTTTGCAGAATCACCTCGAGGAGAAGGGCCTTGATCAAGGTGAAGACCTTGAAGCTAAAAAGGGTTCCGACTAGGCCTTTTAAGGCCTTATTGAACCGAAAACCGGGCGATGCCTGCTCAGAGCCGTTCTCAAACCCGTGGCGAAACCATCCGGTGACCTTGTAAATAATGCCAAATCCGAAGATGACGAGGCTGGAATACAAACTGATTTCGAAAAACATGACGCTTCTCTCCCGGTGATTTGATATATCGATCTTTTGAATTCCAGTAGCAGTATCCAGATAAAACGACACCAGTGACAAAATTGTTTTTCGTATGGTTAGCCCATGGGGAAGAAGTCTGAAAAAAGTGTTTCCAAGGCCCTATAGCCTCGCTTCGTCCAGGACTTGGGGGAGTTTATCCTCCCAACCCTTGGTGGATATCATAACGCCTGCCATCCCCATTTCTTTGAGGCGGGTGATGATGTCTCCAGCGATTCTGACGCATTCTCTTATCCTGTCGGAGGCCTTCTGAATAGAAGTGATCATTTCAGGCGGAACAGAGAGTCCTCTGATATTTCGATCGATATAACGTGCCATGCCGGCCGACTTGAGAACCAAAACGGTGGGAATGACGGCTACTTTATCGGTGTCTATTCTTTTCGTGATTTGTTGGAAACGACTGAGATCGAATACAGGGCTGGTAATGACGTATTGAACTCCCATGGGTATCTGCTTTTCCAGGTTTTCGAGTTCCAAATTGAGGAGACCGCCGGAGGCCCCTGTATCCAGAGTGGACCCGACACAAAATTTCGGAATGGCCTTCAACTCGATCCCGGCAAGGTCTTTCCCCTTTTGAAGTCGGTCGATGGTCTCGATCAGTTCAGTCAGATTCAAATCATTGACCCCCCTGGCTTGCGGGTGATCGCCGAACTTGATGTCATCGCCGGTTACGGCCATGACATTCTCTATGCCCAGGGCACCGGCAGACAGGATGTCTGCCTGAAGAGCCAGCCTGTTGCGGTCACGGCAACAGATCTGATATACGGTCTCGATGCCGTGGTTCTGCAAATAGGCACTGGCTCCGAGAGAACTGGCCTTTAGTACGGCATTGGCCATCTCAGGTATGACAACGGCGTCCACTCGCCCCTTTACGAGATTGGCATTTTGCATGAGAGCGGAAAAATTCGCCCCTTTGGGTGGCTCGAATTCTCCAAGCACGACAAATTTTCCCGATTTGATCTTGACCTGTAGCGGCATGGCCTAACCTCCGAAGTGGTAGGTGAACTGGGGCATCTAAGTGAAGCGTTCCGAACCCTTATTTACCTAATATTCACTTTATATTCAATGATATTTTCAGTTTATATGATATGTCCTTTATTTGATTTAATCCTATTGTCGCATGAAAAATATAACAAGGGATTGTCAAAAACAATGATAACAAAAATTTTGTGAAGATCCACTGGCATTTCAGGGAGAGTAAAGCAAATTGTCATGTTCTTTTACCCTTTTTGGAAAGCTCGCCGAAGGTTTACCCGCCTGGAAGGGCGGACACATCGATAACCCGCCTCGCGGAATATCATAAAATCAACCTGCATCTCCTCTGCCTGTCCCGTCCCGACGAAATTGTTATTGATTCGCCGTCGGCAATAAGATCCGGAACGTTGTGCCCTTATCGGGAATGCTCTCCACATCGATTGTTCCTTTGTGGGATTCTACCACCTTTTTGACGATGGCAAGCCCCAAACCCGTTCCGGTAACATTGCGGGTCTTGGGATGTTTGACGCGATAGAATTTATCAAAAATTTTGGGGAGTTCTTCCGGCGGAATTCCGACACCCTTGTCTTCGACCGAAATCTCCACCCGTCCGTCTGCTCCCCTCGCGGTCACAGTGACCCGGCCCCCGTCGGGTGAGTAGTTAATTGCATTGTTCACAAGATTGTTAAAAATTTTTTCGATATTTTCGGGATCCGCCACAACCGGTTCCAGATTCTCGCAAGAGTAGGTCAGATCGATACCCCTTTCTTTTGCCCTTGGTTCCACTAAAATACACGTTTCCTCAATCACCTTCCGAAGATCCAGGAGAATCGCCTGTTTGATGGGTTGACCTTCTTCGAGCTTGGCCACATTGAGAAGGTCATTGATCAGGTCGAGAAGGGAGTCGATTTTTTTTAATCCCCGGGCCACAAAATCCTTTTGTTTGAGCTGAAGCGGGCCTGCCAAACCCTCAAAAAGGACATTGTTGAGTTGCCGGATGGAGACCAAGGGGCTGCGGAGTTCATGAGCGACCATGTTGATGAAATCCGTTTTCATCTGATCCAGTTGTTTGAAAATCGTAATATCTTCTATGACGGTGACCGTCCCTACAATACGGAGGAACACGTTTCGATCAATTCCCATGGCGGGTGCCGAAATCGCCCTCAAGACGTGTCCTTTTGAATGTAGTTCCTGGGAAACAACTTCATTCTCGGAGATCTCGCCGTTTTGAATTTTTTCCAGGGTTTGAATAAGGGGGCCGTCATCGATGACTTTATTCAGCGGCATGGGGTCTTCGATATCTTCGGAAATGTCCAGGAGCCTTCTGAGTGCCTGATTTTGAAGAACGATCTCCATGTTCCGGTTGGTGACCATCACACCGTTTGCCATACAATTAATTATCGTGCCGAGACGGCTTTTCTCGAGGGTAAGGTCATAGAGATTACGAATGTTTTCCTGTTGAAACAGTCTGGCCTTTCGTTCAAGTCGCCTCTTATCTGCTGCCCGATTGATCGTAATGAGAAACGGGTCCACTTGAAATGGCTTTGTGATGAAATCGTAGGCACCCTTTTTCATGCACTCGACGGCTGTGTCCACCGTGCCATGTCCGGTAATGACAATGACCGCGATGTCGGGGTATCGAGCTCGAATGATTTCCAGTGCCTCTTCGCCGCTCATGACCGGCATCTTGAGATCCAGGAGGACGATATCTACGGGCCTTTGCACCAGGGACGCAAGGGCCTTCTCTCCGTTTTCGGCCGTTGCAACCGCGTACCCCTTGCCGCTGAGCAGGCGCCGACAGCCTTCCCTGATCGCCTCTTCGTCGTCGACTACCATAATTTCAATATCTTCATTCATGAGTCATCCAGTCCGAAGAACACGGATTCTTCCCTTGGCAATGCAGTATACTCCAGAGGTAAATCAATAATGAAGATTGTGCCCCCTTTGGAAGGGCATTCAAAACGGATGTCTCCTCCGTGGAGTTTCAATATGTTCTGTGAAATGCTCAATCCCAATCCTGTCCCCTGGCCGACGGGTTTGGTGGTGAAGAAAATATCGAAGATCTTGTCCTTGAGTTGTTCAGGAATACCGGGACCCGTATCTGAAACCTCGATCACAAATTTTGAGCGCTCATGGTCGAACCCGGCTGAGATATCCAAACGGCCCTTTCCCTCCATGGCATCTGCGGCATTGATGAAGATGTTCGCAAAGACCTGCTGTATTTGCCCCATGTCACCGGTCATGTCGGGCAGATTGGTCCCGAAATTCTTTGTGACCTCGATATTCTGAAAATTGGCCTTGCTTGTCAGAAGACTCAAACATTTATTGACCGTTTCTTCGAGGCTGAAAGAAGCGTTGCTGCCGACCGATTTTCGACTGAATTCCAAGAGTTCGGATACAATTTTTTTGCAGCGCATGGTCTGATCAACGATTTCCTGGATATCTTTCAATCCCTGGGGATTGTCCTCTAAGGCCCCTTTGATCAATTCCGTGTAAATAAGGATAGCCGAAAGGGGGTTGTTGATCTCATGAGCGACACCTGCTGCCATTCTGCCGACAGAGGCGATCTTTTGGGACTGGACGAGTTGAAGGTTGGCTTCCTCCAAGTCTTTTCGCATTTTGAGGAATTCGCGCATGTCGGTGAAGATCCCTACGCTGCCGATCTCTTTGCCATCAATGGAAATGATGGAAGCCGACAGGGTCACGGGAATTTCTTCGCCTTGCTTGGAGGTGATCGCCATACTGACGGGATTCAATTTGCCCGGTGGCCCGGATTGGCTGCTACGCATCTTCTTCATGTTTTCTCGGGCGACGCCGATATCATAAAAATTGCTCAGATGGCCCTTATTGATGATCTCTTGGGCAGGGTATCCCGTCAACCGTTCCATCCCTTCATTGAAGATCAGGACGTGACCCCTGGTATCTACAACAACAATCCCGTCTACGCTGCTTTGGATGACTTTCTCAAAAAATCCTTTGGATTTTTGGGCCTCTTTTTCAAGTTTGATACGCTCAGTTACATCCCTCGATGCTTCCAGTATTTGGACAATGTTTCCCTGCTCATCGTAGATGGGTGCCAAGGTCACGACATCAAAACCCGCATTGCCCGTGGCATCGACGACTTCCTCAATGGTGCTGAAAATACCCTTTTCCTTGATCTCCTTGAGATGTTCATCAAGGAAACAGGGCTTTCCCTCCTCCTTGCAAAGCCTATTGCGCCCGACCCCGGATTTCATGCGGTAACAGTGCTTTCCTATGACCTGATTGCGGGAATACCCGAATTCCTTAAGAAATGTGCGATTTACTGCGGCTATTGCCTTATCCAGGCCAACCACCATAATGCGATAGGGGAGAGAATCCAAAATGACTTGAACATATCTTTCCTCCCGTTCCGCTAAAGAGGAAGAAGTTTTCCCCTCCAGGGTCGGGAGACCCTGGGGAGGTTTGGCCTCTATACTTGTCATCAGATTACAATCGCCTTTCAGGCGAATACACATCATCCCGTTTGATCGCAAGGGAAGGGCAGGCATTTGAGCCGAATGCCTGCCTCAGGCAGCAAGCCCGATTTCACCTATAAGTGATTGATATTTCATTGGATTCAACATGTTCATCCGAACGCCTGTCGCAGGAGCCCGAAGAACTGTTGCAGGATGTGACGCGATTATCGAATTTGGAGATCGTGAGAAAGGTTGAATAATTCATAGGATTCCCGGTTCATTCTCCTGGTGTCCAGGTGTTGAATTGGGTCAACCTGTTTTGATAGTCAATAAGAAAGGTAAATGGTCGTATTGCATTTTAACGGATCAGCGGAAAGAAGTTCAAGGGAAAACCGACCGGGCGGGTCGTATTTAAAATGCAAACCTAGCCCTTCACACCCCGGACTTTTGGGGACCCAGGGGCAATAATACCGTGAAGGAGGTTCCGCGGTCAGGGTAACTTTGCACATCAATCGTTCCTTGGTGGGCCTCAATAATCCCTTTGACGATGGACAGGCCCAGTCCGGTACCAGTGACATGCCGAGTTTTTGGGTGTTTGACTCTATAGAATTTATCGAAAATTTTTGGGAGTTCTTCAGGAGGAATTCCGACCCCTGTGTCCTTGACCGTTATCTCGATGTGTGTTCCGGTATTCCGAGCGGTCACCATCACACAACCGCCCTCCGGAGAGTAGTTGATTGCATTGCTGATCAAGTTGCTGAAAATTTCTTCGATGTTTTTGGGGTCGGCCTGTACAGGTTTAAGATTTTCCGCAGAATAGGTGAGGTTGATGCCCAGTTCCTTGGCCCGGGAATCCATCAGGGCCACCGTTTCTCTGATAATCTCCTCGATATCCGTGGGTTCCTCTTCTTTTATCAGCTTGTTTTCTTCGATTTTGGCCACATCCAAGAGGTCGTTGATCAATGCGAGGAGGGTGTCGATTTTGATCAACCCTCTATGGACAAAATCTTTTTGCTTGTCCTGAAGCGGGCCTGCAAGGCCTTCGAGAAGGACGCTGTTGATCTGCCTGATCGAAACAAGGGGACTTCGAAGTTCGTGGGCGACCATGTTCACAAAATCAGATTTCATTTTATCCAACTGCTTGAAGGCTGTGATGTTCTCAAGGACGGTTACGGTGCCTTCCACGCATAAAAAGACATTCCTGTCAATGCCAAGGGCCGGGGCCGAAATAGACCTCAATATGGTGTTGCCGACCTTTATCTCCTGCGCGATGACCTCCGTTTCAGAGTAGGCTCGCGCCAAAATTTCGTCGAGGGTTTTGATGAGCGAAGGGTCGTTGATCACCGTGGTGACGGGAATAGGGGGAGTAATGTCCTGAGATAGGTCCATCAGCCTCATGAAGGCGGTATTGAAGAGGACCACTTCCTGATTTCGATTGGTGACCATGACGCCGTTGGCCATGCAATTGAGGATCGTCTTTAAACGGCTCTTTTCGAGACTCAAATCATAAAGATTTCTAATATTTTCTTCACGATATCTCAGACTTTCCTTTTCCAGTTCGTCTTTTTCAGCTTCCTTTTGAATGAGGTCCCAGAGGAGTCTCGCGGCCCTGTGGTCGATGATGGAGATTTCCGGGAGCCGCAGCCTGTAAACCTCATTCAGTATTTTGGTTGAACCGGTCAATTCGATAACGACATTGAGGTCTTTGAGTTTGAAGAGGTCCTTGAGGTTAGTCGTGGTTTCAAGATTCAACGACTTGGCATACCGAATTCCCGGGGCTTCGGGATTGATGTCGCATACACCCAGAATTTTAATTCTTAGTCTGGAAAGGTGCCCCTCATCGAGGAGTTGGATGAGGTCGAGACAGGCATTTCCTCCACCCACGATCGCAGCATTCAAAATATTTTCCGCCTGATTCCCGCGTTGGATAGGGCGAGATGTTTGATCGTCTTCGATGGAAGAATCATGGGGGGGGCGTTCAGGTCTTTTCATAATACCTTTTCTGCCTTTTTTGCCGTGGTCCTAATCTGTTCCCGCTCGAATTTCAGCGTCCACCGGTGTGTTTACGAAAGGGCCGTCATGCCAAGGGCGTTCGAGTTCCGATTCGACGTAAAAGCGCGTTTTCCAAGTCTCTAATGATAGCCTTTAAGGCCTGAGTTTCAGTGATCGGACCGGAATTATTCCAACCTTTTCGTAAGGCCTTGTCCTTTTCATCCCTGAATTCCTGCAGGCTTCGAGCCATGGACTTCCATAGAAAGAGCTTTTGAAGCACATGGCGCTCCGGTGCCGACAAGTCTATTTCGGTATCAAATGAACGGCCGTTTTCTGTCGTTATCATCATAAGATAATAGGTGATCGTTCGTCGAGTGCAATGGACCGATTCTGGAATGTTAATAGACTTTCGACTGTAATTTCAAGAAAAAAACCCGACCTTCCCGGCGTATTGGAAGGTTCGGGTTTTACATCATCGGTTTTGTGCCTGAATTTCGGGTGATTCAGATATTACACTATCGGTCTTGGCAAAACGCCGGCTCTTTCAGCGATTTCCGGAACACGATGCTCCCATTCGATGGCCATGAGGTGGATTCCGCTGACTCCCTCCATTTCTTTGAATTCCTCGATCTGTTCGACGGCAAATTTGATCCCCTCTTCAGATACCTTGCCTTTGCCGGCATTCCTTAGCCTTTTGATCAAGGATTCAGGGACTTCCATGCCGGGCACGGATCTGGCCATGTACTGGGCCATACCGACGCTCTTCATGGGCGTAATGCCGGCCAGGATATAACACTTTTCGTGAAGCCCCATATCAACCGCCTGCCTCATGAACTCCCTGAATTTGTCCATATTGTATATACACTGGGTTTGAATGAAAGATGCACCGGCAGAGATTTTTACGGCAAGACGATGGACCCTGTATTCAAAGGGATCTGCAAAGGGATTTGATGCCGCGCCGACAAAGAGTTTGGGAGGGACATCGATTTCTTCATCATTCATGAACCTTCCCTCATCGCACATCTTCCGTGCGAGGGCGATCAATTGCATCGAGTCAATGTCGTAGACGTTTTTTGCCTGAGGATGATTCCCGAATGACTGATGGTCGCCGGAAAGACAGAGCATATTTCTAACCCCCATGGCATAGACGCCTAAGATGTCGCCCTGAATAGCCAAACGATTTCTGTCTCGGCAGACCATTTGAAAATTGGGTTCAACCCCTTCCTGTATGAGGATTGATGAGGCCGCCCAACTGGACATCCTGACGACGGCGGTCTGGTTGTCGGTAATATTCACCGCATCCACAATCCCTTTCAGATGGGCTATTTTTTCTTTGAGAAGATCTACATTGGCACCCTTTGGAGGCCCGCACTCACCGGTAAACGCAAAATGGCCCGCGTCCAGAACCTTTTCCAGATTGCTTTCGGATTTTAGATCGTTCATAGCACCAACTCCTCTCTTACGCTCTTCCGAGGACCCCCGTCTCGCGCAGTGCGCCAGTCCTTAGCCGGTTTGATTTCCAACAGATCGTCAAGCCGCCCCTGTTCCATCTTCTTTTTCACGATTAAGTCCCAGATACAATCCACTTCTTTTGAAATTTCGCATTTGCCGTTTGCCGATCCTCCGCATGGCCCGTTGAGAAGGCTTTTGGAGCACCGTGCAACAGGGCACATGCCGTCATAGTAATGGATCACGCATGTGCCGCAACCTGCACATCTTTCAGCCCAGATGCCATGCTGAATGGCTCCGCCAAAAAAAGTGGTATTGACGGCAGGGAAAAAGCGCTGCTCCGGATAGGCTTCGGTGAGGAACTGCGGCCCCACACCGCAGGCCATAGAGAGCACAGCGTCATATTGTCCGACCATGTCCTTGAGTTGTGCCACGTACTCCGGGTCACACTGCCTTTCAATGGT
>CAZXWJ010000129.1:0-11735 GCA_964644375.1 uncultured Desulfobacteraceae bacterium
CCCTCACGGCAGTGGGATGATGGGCGAAATCGTCGAGCACCAGGATGCCCCCTTTTTCACCTCTCACTTCCTGGCGGCGTTTGACCCCTTGAAAGTCCTTCAGCGCCTGTTGAAACATCGAGGGTCCAATCCCCAGGAAATCAGACAATGCGGCTGCAGAGAGAAGATTGGCCACATTGTGGCGTCCGTAAACGGGTGTGATGAGTTGGACATATTCCTCTTCATGCTTGAGGATGGTCAGCTGTGTAAGATCTTCTTTGACCTCCATTTCTCCCACCCTCCAGTGGTGATCTCTTCCGAACCCGTAAGTCGTGACCGGGCATTGAGCCCCTTTGGATTCAGCCATCACGATAGGATCGTCCCCATTGGCAATGAGAAGGCCATTGGGCGGGATAATCCCGATCAACTTCCGGAAACTTTCTCTGACATGGGCAAGATCCCGGTAGATATCGGCGTGGTCGAATTCAATGCTTGTCAGGATGGTCGCCCAGGGGGCATAATGTAAAAATTTTGGGCACTTATCAAAGAAAGCCGTATCGTATTCATCCCCCTCGACCACGAAATAGGGACCGGTTCCCAGTTTGAAATTGGTGCCGAAATTCAAGGGGATACCACCTATCATGAAAGAGGGCGCCAGTCCGGCCGCTTCCAGAATCCAGGAAACGAGGGATGAGGTGGTCGTCTTTCCATGGGTCCCGCTGACTACGATGGATTTTCTGCCTTCCATCGCAAACACCCTCAGGGCCTGTGGAAGGGAAAGATAGGGAATCTTCAACCGACCCAGCTCAAGGGCCTCGGGATTGAGGCGAGTGATCACATTGCCTACAATGACCATGTCGGGGAGCGGTTGGAGGTTCTGTGGGCCGTAGCCCTGAAGAATGGGAATCGAGAGCCTTTCCAGAAACAGGCTCATGGGGGGGTAAACATTTTGATCAGAGCCTGTGACATGGTACCCTTTCTCTTTGAGCATGCCGGCCAGAGAGGCCATACCCGTGCCGCAAATACCCATGAGATGAATATGATGCAGTTTTTCAGGGGGTGTGTTGCGGTCGGAGGAGAGTATCGCATGAGGCGTAAGATTTTGATTCGTTTTATTCATTTTAAAAGTCCTAAAAAAATATTGTCATTTTGACAAAGGAGTGTTATACAAAAAAATTTGTTTTTCCTGAAGGAGAAAAGCCATGTCAAAGGTATGCGAAATTTGCGGGAAAGGACCCATGGTGGGATATAATGTCAGCCATGCCCATAATAAAACCAAAAAGCGTTGGTACCCCAATCTGCAAAAAGTCAGAACGGTTAAAAACGGACAGATGGTCAGGATGAAGGTTTGCACCAGCTGTATCAAGTCCGGCCTGGTCACGAAACCCTGATCACAGTCTTTCAACAAGCAGTACGGTTTTGATCCTTTTGACGGCCCCAGTAATGTCCTGAAGTTGTTGGTAATTGGACACTTCTATGGTGAAGATGGAAATGCCTTTTTTGTCCGTGGTGGTCTTGATATCCGCCTGGATAATGTTGGCATTTTTTTGAGCTATGGCGGCGCTGATCTCGGCCAGGATACCTTTTCCCCCCAGTGAAGTGACCCTTAGTCTGGCCGAGTACATCTCCACCTCGGAAGTCTCCCAGGACACCTCAACCACCCTCTCCGGATCGGCATCCTTGATGTGGTGGCAGATAGTCTTGTGGATCGTCACGCCCCGCCCGCGCGTGATAAAGCCGATGACCTTTTCTCCGGGCAGGGGATTGCAGCAGTTGGCAAAACGGACCATCATGTTGTCCACACCCTTCACCCTGATCCCCTTGGTGCTTTTTTTCCGCTTGATGCGGGAGACCATCTTGCTGACAATGCCGGCGTGTTTGTTTTCCTCAATCCCCAGTTTGGACTTCAAACGGCCCATGACCTGTATGGCGGAGATCTTGCCGTAACCAATATTGGCGAGCAGGTCCTGGACGGAATGAAAAGAGAATTCCTTGGCAAGGGCTCCAAACGGTTCGCTTTTCATGAGATTGGGAAGTGTAATATTGTTTTGTTCAAGGGTCTTTTCCAGGATTTCTCTGCCCAGGTTGATGCTCTGATCAAGCTCCTGTGCCCTGATCCAGTGCCTGATTTTTGTCTTGGCCCTTGAAGTCTTCACGAAATCGAGCCAGTCCTTGCTGGGGCGAGCCTTGCCGGAGGTGATGACCTCAACGGTGTCTCCATTTTTCAGTTGGTACCTGATGGGAACCATCTTGCTGTTCACTCGGGCCCCGGAACACTTGTCCCCAACCTCGGAATGAATACTGTAGGCATAATCAATGGGGGTCGCTCCCCTGGGAAACTCCTTCACTTCGCCTTTCGGTGTAAACACATAGACCTCATTCGGGAAGAGGTCCATTCGAACCGACTCCATGAATTCTTGTGGATCCTGAAGGCTCTTTTGCCATTCGAGAAGTTGCCTCAACCAGGCGAACTGTTGGTCATCGTTTTTGCTCTCAGAAAGTCCTTCCTTGTATCTCCAGTGTGCGGCGATGCCTTCTTCGGCAACTCTGTCCATCTCCCAGGTCCTTATCTGGACTTCCATCCGTTGGCCCACCGGGCCGATCACCGTGGTGTGGAGTGACTGATACATGTTGGCCTTGGGCATGGAAATGTAATCCTTGAACCGTCCGGGGACCGGCTTCCACATGGCGTGGATGAGTCCCAGCACTTCGTAACACTCCCTCAGGGAATTCACGATCACGCGGAATGCCACCACGTCATAGACCTGGCTGACATTCAGGTTTTGATCCCTCATCTTGCAGTAGATACTGTGAAAGTGCTTATGCCTCCCTTTCACGGCGACCGAAAGACCGGCATCTTGAAATTTTGTTGAAAGGAGTTCCTTCACCTCTTCAATAAATTTTTCCCTGCTTCCTCGTCTCTCCGCCAGTTCGGTCTGGATCAGATTATAGGTCTCGGGCTCCAGGTAAAAGAGAGTGAGATCTTCAAGGGTTGATTTCAGCCAGTATATACCCATTCTGCCGGCCAGAGGTGCATAGATATCCAGGGTTTCCCTTGCAATCAGTTCCTGCTTTTCATGGGTTTGAAAACCCAAGGTCTGCATGTTGTGTAACCGGTCGGATAGTTTGACGATGATGACCCTGATATCCGTGGCCATAGCGAGGATCATCTTCCGCATGTTCTCCGCCTGGCGCTCCTCCCTGCTGGTGAACTGCATCTGACTGATTTTGGTGACCCCGTCTACGATATTGGCCGTTTCCCGACCGAAGAGCCGTTCGATCTCTGAGAGTTCTGCAACCGTGTCTTCTATGGTATCGTGAAGCAGACCGGCCACCACACTGATCACATCCATTTTCATCTGTGTCAGGATGTGGGCGACCTCCAAGGGATGGGACAGATAGGGTTCCCCGGAAAGACGGACCTGCCCCTGGTGGACCTTGGCTGAATAGACATAGGCCTTTTCCACAAGGCTGATATCCGCTTTCGAATGATAGGTCAGGATCCGACCGGTAATGTCATTTAATCGAATCATAAAGCTCTGTGATTTTATCCAGAATGATGGCCGGTGCGTTTTCAACGGGGATGAGAGTGTTCTCCGAATCCGTGCGCAATTTTAGCTCTGCCTGCCCTTTTTCAAGGTTCCGCATGCCGATGGTGATACGCAGAGGCGTTCCCAGGAGATCCGCATCTTTAAACTTTATGCCTCCCCTGACGTCACGATCATCGAGGAGGACATCAATCCCCTGATCGGACAAGGCGTCGTGAATTTTTTCAGCGGTCTCAACCACCTTTGATTCGTGCATCTGAAGGGGCAGGATGACCACTTCAAAGGGGGCGACGGGTATGGGGAAGATGATGCCGTCCTTGTCATGATTCTGTTCGATGGCGGCTGCTACCGTTCTTCCTACGCCGATGCCGTAACATCCCATGATCATATGCTGTTCCTTGCCGTGTTCATCAAGGTAGACCGCCCCCATGGTCCTGCTGTATTTGGTGCCCAGCTTGAAGACATGCCCCACTTCTATGCCGCGCCGGAAAAGAATTTTGCCTCCGCATCGGGGGCAGGGGTCTTGAGAGGTAATGACACGCAGGTCCCCGAACCGGTCCACATGAAAGTCCCGTTCGAGATTGACGTTTCGCAGGTGAAGGTCCTCTCCGTTTCCACCCGTGACAAAGTTTTTCATGACTCTGACGGCCTGATCGGCGATAATTTCGACCTTGAGGCCTACGGGTCCGGCAAAGCCAACGGGGGCGCCGGTCACGTCTTCAATGGTTCGGAGGTCCGCCAGTTCCACCTCCTCCGCCCCAAGAAAGTTTTTCAGCTTGGTCTCATTCAATTCATGATCGCCCCTGACCAGGGCTGCGACAGGTTTTCCGTCGGCCAGAAAGATCAAGGTCTTGATAAGTTGTTCTGGAGAGACGGACAGGAAAGCGGTTACCTCTTCAATGGTCCTTTGATTCGGGGTTTCCACCTTTTCCAGGGGAGGCAGGTCCCCCTGCTCGGGCCCGGGCGTCTCGTCCGGCCCCTTGACCTCCGCCTTTTCCAGATTGGCGGCATAGGCGCATTTTGTGCAATTGGCGATTTCATCTTCGCCCGTATCTGCGAGGACCATAAATTCATGTGAGAAATTGCCGCCTATGCTCCCCGTGTCGGCTTCAACCGCTCTGAATTTGAGGCCGCATCTTTTGAAAATACGGACATAGGCATCAAACATGATCTGATAACTGCGGTCGGCACCGGCCTCATCGACGTCAAAACTGTAGGCATCTTTCATGATGAATTCACGGCCTCGCATGATGCCGAATCTGGGCCGAATCTCATCTCGGAATTTGGTTTGAATCTGGTAGAGATTGATGGGTAGTTGCTTATAGGACTGAATCTCTCGTCTCACGAGATCGGTAATGACCTCCTCATGGGTAGGCCCCATGCAGGCGTCCCGATTGTGCCGGTCCTTGAACCTCAAAAGTTCACGGCCGTAATAATCCCACCGGCCGCTCTCAATCCAGAGTTCCGCCGGTTGAACCGCCGGCATGAGGACCTCGATGGCCCCGGACCGGTTCATTTCCTCTCGAATGATATTTTCTGCTTTCCTGACGGCTCTGAGGCCCGCCGGGAGATAGGTGTAGATGCCGGAGGTCAGTTTTCTGATCAGACCTGCCCGGAGCATCAGTTGATGGCTCACGATTTCCGCTTCAGCGGGGACCTCTTTATAGGTAGGTACAAAATACTGTGAGTAACGCATGGGATTTATAACACCTTTCTGTAAATTTTATTTTAACATGACAAATGTCAAAAATGATGAATGGGTAAAAAGTCCCGTCCTCCCCTGATGGGTGGCAATAAATCCTACGGAGGCGGATAACGGGGGATAGGCCTCTGAAATTACCTATCCAATTTTTTAACGATTTTTTCGACCTCTTCCACCAATACCTCGGCCAGTTCCTTTTCAGGCACTTTTTTTACAAGTTCCCCCTTTTTAAAAAGCATTCCCTGACCGCGTCCGCCTGCGATACCGATATCCGCCTCCCTGGCCTCACCGGGACCGTTGACCACACAACCCATGATGGCAACCTTTGGAGCCGCCTCGATGCCGGAAAGGGCCTTCTCCACCTGGTTGACGAGACCGAAGAGGTCAATTTCACATCGACCGCAGGTCGGGCAGGAAATGATTTCCGGGCCACGGTGCCTCAGATCCAGGGCACGCAGGATTTCATAGGCCACCTTGACTTCTTCAACAGGGTCTCTGGAAAGGGACACTCGGAAGGTGTCACCGATGCCCTTATAGAGCAGCAGGCCGATACCAAGGGCACTTTTTACGGTCCCCGAGATAAGGGTCCCGGCCTCGGTCACTCCCAAATGCAGGGGGTAATCCACTTGTTCACTCAAGCCTTCGTAGGCCGTAATCGTGTCCAGCACATTAGAGGATTTCAGGGAGATCTTTATTTGATCGAAATCGAGGTCCTCGAAGAGCCTGATATACTCAAGCGCACTCTCCACCATGGATTCCGGGGTGGGGTGACCGAACTTTTTCAGAATGCTTTTTTGAAGGGATCCGGCGTTTACACCAATCCGGATGGAGGCCTTTCGAATCCGGGCCTCTTTAATGACTTTTTCGACCGCCTCGGGTCCACCGATGTTCCCCGGATTTATCCTTAACCCGTCGGCTCCGGCCTTGAGGGCCCTGACGGCCAGACGGTGATCAAAGTGAATGTCCGCAATGAGCGGAACCCTAACCTTGGCCCTGATTTCCGTAAAGGCCTCCGCCGCCTGTTCATCGGGGACGGCCAGGCGCACAATCTCACAACCCGCTTCAGCCAGTTGCCGGATTTGATGTACGGTTGAAGGGACATCTCGCGTATCCGTATTGGTCATGGATTGTACGGATATGGGTGCATCTCCTCCGATAAAAACCTCTCCCACCTTTATCTTGCGGGTTTTTTTTCTTGTTGCTTTACCTGTCAACATCTATCCCTTCTATCCTCTCTTTATCCTTTAGGTCTCCGCGGCGAATCTATTTCAGGTGACTATTGAAACCCATTCTGATACCCGGGAGAAATCTTTGTGATCCACATAAAACAGGGAGCGTAAACACCCCCGCTCCCTATGCCCGCCGTCAACCCACGGATGGAAACGTCCTAGTATAAGAACATAGGCTTTCCGCCCGCGTGCCGAACCTTAGGACGATAGTCTTCTACATCGTAGAGCTCTCTGACGTCCACACGTTTCTGTCCCATTGTCACGGTGCTCAGGGGGATGTCCGTGTAGATCCCGCGGCTGAGGGCCACGAGGCGTCCGAAAACACTCTTCAGAAAGAGGTCAATGGCGATATTGGCATAATTGACGGCCACCATCAAGTCCAGAGAATCCGGTGTGCCACTCCTCATGAGATAGGACAGCCTTTGATTGAGTACATTTTCTCCTGTGAGTTCCTTGAGAATTTGACCAGTCCTCTCGCCTATGCCTCCCAGTTTTCTATGCCCGTAAGCATCCGAGTCTCCGGAGAGAACCCTCTCTCCTTTGACCATCGTTGCCCCTTCAGAAATGGTGATCATCGCATAGTTCTTCGGGTTTGTTTTTTTGTCCGTCATGATCAGGTCAGCCAGTCTTTGGGGATCGAAAGGCACTTCAGAAATCAAGGCCCGATCCACACCCGCCAGATAGGCGGAAATCAGAGAGGTTTCGCCGCAATACCTGCCGAAGAGCTCGATGACCGCTATCCTTTCATGAGATCCCGTAGAGGTCCTCAGTGCGTGAATGAATCCCACGCTCCTTGTGACGGCCGTGGAAAACCCGATGCAATAATCCGTCCCGAAGACGTCGTTGTCCATGGTCTTGGGGATGGCTATGACCGGGAATCCTTCCCGGTGAAGCCTGTCTGCAAAACTCAGGGTATCATCGCCCCCAATCGGGATGACGCAATCAATGTCGAGGGCCTGTAAATTTTTTATGACCCGGGAGGTGAGGTCCTTGACCTGGTTGTCTTTTTTGAACTGTTTCTTCAGAAAGTCCGGAACATCCTTTTTTCTGGTTGCGCTGGGGTTGGTCCTGGAAGTATGCAGATAGGTGCCGCCGGAACGGTCAATGGTCCGGACATCCGAGGGGGTCAGGTCCTGGACATATTTGAATGCGGCGTCTGGGTCATCGGCGTTGAATCCCAGTATCCCCGCCCATCCCCGTCGGACCCCCAGGATTCGGACGCCCTCACTGGCCGCCCGGTAGACCAGTGCCTTAATGCAGGGGTTAAGCCCGGGAACATCTCCACCGCCCGTCAGGACGGCAATCGTCGGTTTTTTTTCGGTCTTCTTGGCCACGGAACACCTCTGTTTTCAATAGCAAACCCAAATAAGCGTCGCGGCGCATAAAGCGCCATAATAACCTAAGAATTATGAATAGGAAAGAAATTATTTATTCTTCTCAGATTCAATGACTTGGACTACAATAGACCCGGGACTTTACAAAAGGGAAAACATCTATATAGTGTCCTCCATCATCAAAAAAAGGAGAGGTGAATATGTCGCTTGCAAAAAAGGTTCAAGTTTCGATTGAAAAATCATCCTGGATCAGAAAAATGTTTGAAGAAGGTCGAAAAAGAAAGGATCAATTCGGCGCTGAGAATGTTTTTGATTTCAGCTTGGGCAATCCTGATTTGGAACCCCCCGCCAAGCTCAAAGAAATCCTGACAAACCTCATCGCCGATCCCCGGCCGGGGCTCCACGGCTACATGCCCAATGCCGGTTTTGCCGAAACCCGAGAAGCCGTGGCCGGGTACCTCAGGACCTTCAATAGCCAGGCCTTCAGTGCGGACGATATCGTTATGACCTCGGGGGCCGGGGGTGCCCTTAACGTAGTTTTCAAGACCATCCTGGACCCGGGTGATGAGATCATCATTCCCTGCCCCTTTTTTGTAGAGTATAATTTCTATGCGGAAAACCACCAGGGCGTGACCCGGATCGTTAAAACCAAACCTGATTTCGCCCTGGATCTCAATGCCGTGGAGGAAGCCGTCACGGAGAAGACCAAGGCGGTTTTGATCAACTCTCCTCACAATCCCACCGGAAGGATCTATCCCAAAGAGGATATCGATGCCCTGGCACAACTCCTGAGGGACAAGAGTGCCGAAAGGGGGCGGGTTATTTACCTGATTTCCGACGAGCCCTATCGAAAGATCGTTTACGACGGTGTAGAGGTCCCGAGTATCTTCGACGCCTACAACGAAAGCTTTGTGGTGACGTCCTATTCCAAAGACCTTTCCCTTCCCGGTGAGAGAATGGGTTATGTGGCCATTCATCCCAATATGGAGGAAAAGCAACAGATCATGTCCGGACTTATCCTCTGCAACCGAATACTGGGGTTCATCAACGCCCCGGCCTTTATGCAGCGGGCCATTCCCTTCCTGCTGGAAGAGAGCGTGGATGTCGCCATTTACAAAGGCCGGCGGGATATGCTCTACGACAACCTCACATCCTTCGGCTATGAGATTTCAAAACCCGAGGGGGCCTTCTATCTCTTTCCGAAATCTCCTGTCGAGGACGATGTGGCTTTCGTGGGCGCACTTGCGGAGGAAAACATCCTGACCGTTCCCGGAAGTGGCTTTATGGGGCCTGGGCATTTCAGAATCGCCTACTGCGTGGATAATCGCACTATCGAGAACTCGTTGCCCGGCTTTGAACGGGTGATAAAAAAATATAAATAATGTGCCTTGCCGGGCGATTTTAAAAGCCGCCTCCGGTTTCCGACACAGGGGCCGGCTTCCCAATACTCCCGGGTTTGGCTGCCGGGAAGAGAGGAACGTCGCCGGCAAACAAGACCCCAGCCAAAGGAGAACCTTAAATGTATTCAAAAATGCTTTCCCTCAGATTTCCCCCAAACGTGGTTAACGAACCCATCGTCTGTAACCTGGTCAAGAATTTTGATCTTACCTTTAATATTCTCAAGGCCACCATATATCCCAGGAAGGAAGGATTGGTGGTGATGGAACTGCGCGGTCATCGGAAGAATTTCCAGAATGGGATTCGTTATCTCAAAGGTCTGGGCATGAAGGTGGAGAGCATTGGCCAGGATGTCAAGCGGGACGAAGAGAAGTGCTATCAGTGCGGGGCCTGTACGGCGGTCTGCCCGACCGGTGCCCTTTATATCGTACGTCCGGAGATGGAGGTCCTTTTTGATACGGATAAATGCAGTGGGTGTGAACTCTGTGTCATGGCCTGTCCTGCGCAGGCCATGATGGTGAAATTTGATCGAAACCTTCTGGACTGAAAGGGTCGTGTGGTATTTCATGTGCTGTTTTAACGTTACGGTTAATGATGATCAAGATAATGGATAACCCCTTCAAAAATAGTCGGAAGCCCTCCCGATGAAAGAGCGGCCTTCGACCGTGATTGTGGCCCTGAGTGGGGGTATTGACAGTTCCCTCGGGGCCGCCCTATTGAAGCAAGCGGGCTGGGATGTGAGAGGGCTCCATTTTTTACTACCCACTTCCCCGTCCAAGGCCGATGAAAAGAGACGACTTGTTCGGAAAGTCGCTGACCACCTGGGGATCCCATGCGATATCCTGGATCTTTCAGGGATTTTTACAAAAAAGGTGATCACGCCTTTTACCGAAGCCTACCTGAAGGGCCTCACCCCCAATCCCTGTGTCTTGTGCAATGAAGTCATCAAGTTTGACGGCCTTCTGGATTATGCACGAAAAAAGGGCGTCCAACGCATGGCCACCGGTCACTACGCCATAATCAGAAAATCATCGAAGGGCATCTTCGAATTGTGGAGGGGGCCCGACAAAAACAAAGAGCAGTCCTATTTTCTTCATCGGCTGACCCAGACCCACCTGTCAAAGACGCTGTTTCCCTTGGGAGATCTCACGAAAAGAGAGGTCCGGGACCTTGCCGATCAACGGGGACTTCCCAATGCCTTCGAACCGGAAAGCCAGGAGGTCTGCTTTATTCCCGGGGATGACTATCGTTTGTTCATGGAAAAAAGGGAAGGGAAGCAAATCAGTCATAAGGGCGATATTGTGGATGGTGACGGTCTCAAGGTGGGAGAGCATCTCGGGACCTACCGCTACACGATCGGCCAGAGGCACGGCCTGGGTATAGCGTCCCCCCGTCCCTACTATGTCACGAGCATTCGACCGGCGGATAACCTTATCATCGTGGGAAGAAAGGATGACCTTCTCTCCTCCCGGGTGGAGGCGGACGATTTTCGATGGATGGACGGCGAACCGCCCGGTCGGGATTTGAATGTCTTGGCCCAGATTCGATACAGGCACCGCCCGGCACCGGGAAGGCTTACCGTCCTGTCAACGGACAGGGTGCGTTTTGAATTCGATGAGCCCCAGTCGGCGGTGACCCCGGGACAGGCCCTGGTTTGTTATGACGGCGAGCGAGTGCTCGGTGGAGGGTGGATCAGGAAGACCGAATGAAAATGGATTGAGGGAATTTATCGTTTTTAATGATAATGAATTCAAAAAGGACCACTCATCTTTGCTCTTCAGCGCGAAGATGAGAGGTCTTTCTATTGGAGTGGAATTTGAATATTGCGACTTTTTTTGTGCTGCCACAGTTACGGATTCATAGCATAGCAAAGGATCCTCAACGGAGGGATCACCTCTCACCGGGCATTACGAGAGTCTGAACCTGTCGAGCGCCTCTTTTCTCTTTCTCCAATCCGGCTGACAGCGGGTCAAGAGGGAATAGAACGCCTTTGAATGGTTATGGTGTTTCAGGTGACAGAGTTCATGCATGACGACGTATTCAATGCAATGGATCGGTACCTGCACCAAATTCGTGTTAAGTGTAATCCGGCCGGAAGGACTGCAGCTTCCCCATCTTCTGCGCATGGCGCGAATTACCGGAACGGGAACCGGGACACCGTGGCGAGATGCGATCGTGTAACACTTTTCCAGATAACGGCCCAAGGTATCGTGCGCCCGTTTTCGATACCATTCTTCTACGACCCTCTTGATCCCTTGAATATCCGCCCTGTCTTCAACCCACACCCAAAGAAAACGCCCCAAAAGTTTGGCCGGTTTTTTTAGACCTTTTTCGACTTTAAGGCGATACTGTCGTCCCAGATACATCAAGGTTTCTCCGCTTATGTATCGCGTTGGCGCAGGCAAAGGATGATAGGCTTCCAATTTGTCGAGTGTCCGCGCTATCCATGGAGCTTTCTTTTGAACCGCTGTGCGAAGTTGTTCATCATCGACGGATATCGGGGCGAATACCTCCACCGATAGGTCGGGAGACACGACGACACGCA
>CAZXWJ010000130.1:0-11726 GCA_964644375.1 uncultured Desulfobacteraceae bacterium
AGAAACGCGGTTCTTCTGGCCAACCACGGCCTCCTGGCCGGAGGGGCAACCGTTGAGGCTGCCTTTAATACGGCCGAGGAGATCGAATTCTGTGCCCAAATCTACTGCAGGGCCAGGGCCATCGGCGATCCTGTCATTCTTGCCGATGCGGAAATGGAAATCATGGCGCAAAAATTCAAGGCCTACGGACAGCCCAAGGGAAGTGAGGAATCTGAGCGGTAGAGAATTCCGACCCGGAGGACCGGGCTTTGATTGCATCCCATAGAGGTGAAGTCTACCCTACAAGCTTATCTGACAAGGAGGATATTACTGGAGTGATGAAAGGCCCTTCTGCGCATTCAAGGCACCATTGAGTTAATGTAAGTCAAAAAAGGCACAGGCGATTATAGTTTTTCCAATATTCCAAGCCATTTTTTTGAAAGCCACCCTCCGTCTCTGCCCCCTAAGACGGAATCTTCGGGTGGCCCCCAAGGATTAGGTTTTCCATGTTAAAATAAACTGTTGGGACACGGCATGAAGCTATTTAAAGGACCCGATCTGGCAATTGGAGATCTTAATTTTAAGCGCTTCACAGGCACAAGAGACATCCATCTTTTTTAACCCCAGTTTAGCCGCTATTCCCCAGGCAACCGCACAAGGCAGCCGCTTGTCGACCAGCGAGGTCTTAATTGCATCCTCCAGGGCCGGAATAACGGTCTCTGCCGGCTCGACAATGCGCCGTTGGGGGCCGTAACCAAACAAACCCATCTGACACTTCGTGAACCGGATTTCCATCAGATCTATCGCCCGACCGACATCAGAGGGCAATACGTTCAACTCGGTCGCAATTTTGTGGCAAGCGGCACAGGTCACCTCGCCGTCTGATACTTTTTGCCTCACAGCCTCGGCAATATGTTCATCCGGGGTTGCGGACGGGGAATGTTTTAACGCGTAATGTCCTTCATCTTCGTGAGTCATTGTAATTCCTATCAAAATTTATTTTTCTGAAATACTGTTTTCTAAAAGGTAAATTTTCCAGATTATGTATCACATATGCCATAAACGTGCAAAGCCTATTGTCGGCGATAATCCCTATTCATGCAACACCGGGGACATTCTTGCTTCATGCGGTTGGGCCTAAATTTACCTTCCAATTTGCAGATCATATCTAAAATCGAAATATTTACTATAATTTCTGATCGCCGGCAAGGCCATCCCCTGATGTGCAGGACAGGATGATGCCTTGGTGGTGGATTTGAGAACGATTGATGCTTTGACATCACCCAAAATGATGATAGGCCTTCAAGCGAACGACACTTTCGATAGATAATGGATCAGCGACAATTAGAATTCCCACCTGACGACACTAAATGTTTTTCCGCGCTTTGTTCCTCTGATAAGGATATGATGCAAGTGGTCGGGCGTATCAAGTCGGGACATCCTCGGCATACCTAGCCTTATACCCCCGATCCCCTCAGATGTAAAATTATTGGATTATTTAAGGATATCCCTCGCTCACTCTCACGAATGTAAAAGAGGAGTCAGGAAGAACCTGACCCCTCTTTTCCTTCGGCCTTCGGTCATGACCTTATGGCATCAGCCAGTGCGGCAGGACAAGGGAAATCCATGGTACGTAGGTAATGATTATGAGGCAAATGAGCAGGAGAAAGAGAAACGGCATAACGTCCTTCGCCACATCGGTGAGGGTTTTACCCGTTATGCCCATAGAAACAAAGAGATTGAGGCCAAAAGGAAACGTTAGGAACCCAAACTCCACGTTGACGATCATCATGATGGCAAAGTGGATGAGATCAATGTTGAACTCCTGCAGGGTAACTAAAAGAATAGGAGAAAGGACCAGTATGGCCGAGACAATGTCCATGAGACAGCCGACCAGCAGGAGAAGGATGTTGATGCATAAGAGAAACAGGTATTTGTTTCCAACATGGGAGACGATGAATTCAGCGGCCTTCACCGGGAGTTGTTCCCTCGTCAAAAGCCAGATAAACGTCATGGCGCAGGCAATGATAAAAAGGAGGGATGCTGAGAGGACGGTTCCCTCTCTCAGGACCTTGTGAAATTTGGCCCAAGTGAGACCTTTATAAATAAAGGCCTCCACGAGCACGGCGTAGACCACGGAGACGGCCGCCGCCTCGGTGGGAGTAAATATGCCTGTGTAAATCCCTCCAAGGACAATGACCGGCATGGCGAGTCCCCATGAGGCCTTTTTGATCAGATGAAGACCTTCCTTGAAGGAGGTCTTTTGGTGAGTCCGCCAGTCATTTTTTTTTGCGAGGATGTATGAATAGAGAATGAGGACCCCGCCGATAAGGAGGCCCGGAAGAAATCCCGCCAGGAACACCCTGCCTACGGAGACGTTCATGACCAGACAATAGAGTATCATGGGGATGGAAGGAGGAATCAGAATACCCAGGGAACCCGCGGATGTCAGGAGGCCGGTGCTGAATTTATCGCTGTACCCGCTTTTGACCAAGGCGGGCATCATGATGCTTCCGATGGCGATCACCGTGGCAGGACTTGACCCGGATATGGCGGCGAAACAGATACAGGCGAGGATCGAAGCAAAGGCAAGCCCCCCCCGGAACCTCCCCACGATGAGATTCATGACATCGATGAGGTATTTTGAAATGGCGCCCTCGGCCATGACGCTTCCGGCCAGGATAAAGAACGGAATGGAGAGGAGAACAAAGTTATCCATACCGTTGAAGAGCTGCTGGACGATGGCCTGGAGGGGAATGCCCAGCTGAAAGTATAATGTGGCGACTGTCACGGAGAGGAGAACAAGAGCGATCGGAGTTGAAATGATTAACAGGATACCGAAAAGAATGAACATGAACGCAATCATGAAGGCCCCTTTTAGCGTTTGAAGGATTCTTTACGCACGATCGATTGAATATGCCTGATGGATTCCTTAAGAAAACGAAACGAGATGACCGCGGAAAAGATGCCGATAGGAAGGTAGGGAATCCACATGGGGACTTGGGTTGCAGGGGTCAACACCTCAAAACGGACAAGCTTGGAGACCTGGACCCAGCCGAAATAGCAGACCAAGGCCATGGTGAAGGAGGCAACGAGATTGGCCAGAACTTTCAGGAGATGGGCCAGCCAGTCAGGGGAGTACTGGGTGACGGCCTCCATGCTGAAGTGCGTGCCGTACTTGACGCCCAGCCCCGCTCCCATAAAAGTGATAAGGATTGTAATATAACGGGCCCACTCCTCAAACCAATCATAGGCGATATTGAATCCGTAACGCATCACCACGTGCCACGTGGCACCGAAGGCCAGGACCAGGAGGGTATAGCCGACGAAAAGTTCCTCAGCGTTATTGACGACCTTCCAGAATTTCTTCATTTTGATATTCTCCTGAAACAAGACATCTTGTTACAACCTAAGACCTCGCAATCAGAAAGTGCTGAGGCAGGGAAAGGGTCAAAAGTCTTTCCCCGCCGAAGGACAACGTCTACTGGTATTGTTTGATCTTGTCCTGGAGCATCTGATAATAGGTCATTCCAGCATATTTTCCGTACTTCTTATCGTTGGGTATTTTACCCGCCTTCTTTTCATACTTCTTGTGGATAGGTTTCATGACTTCCATGAAGGCCTTTCTCTCTTCAGGGGTGAGACGGACAATTTTTAGGCCTTTCGCCTCTGCATCCTGGAAGAGCTTTTCCCTGGCCTTCCCGGTCTCTTCACGGTTGACTTTGATCTGAACCTTGCCCGCATCACGAAAAATTTGTTGATGTTCAGGGGAGAGCCGATTCCAGAGGTCAATGTTGACGACGGTGGGACATTCGGTCAGGATGTGATTCGTCATGGTGGCATAGGAACAGACCTCGGTGAATTTCATGAGTATGGAGGTATAGAGGGGATTATCCTGAGCATCGATCACCCCTTGCTGGAGAGCGTTGTAGATTTCAGGAAACGGCATGGGCACGGGATTTGTTCCAAGTTGTCTGAAGGCATCCAGGTAGACAGGGCTTTCCATGACTCGAATCTTGAGACCTTTCATGTCTTCCGGTTTTCGAATCTCTCTCTTGATGTTGGTCAGATCCCTCATGTCGTTTTCACAGTATCCAACGCAGACCATGCCTTTTTTGGGGTAGAGGTCGAAAAAAATTTTTTGAACCTCCGGATCATCGATGACCTGATAGGCGACTTCTCGGCTGGGCCAGATGTAGGCAAGGCTGAAAAGGGCAACTTGGGGAACGAAATTCGAAACCACCGCATGGGTGGAGGCACAGATATCAAGGGTTCCGCCCTGGACCTGTTCCATCATGGATCGCTCGCCCCCGAGTTGTCCCATCGGAAAGACATCTATTTGTATTTGACCGTTGGTTTTTTCGTTCACATACTTGGCAAAAGCAAGACAAGCTGCGTGGTTACCGTGGGTCGGCGGTGCGACGTGCCCGTACTTCAGGACCATTTTTTTTGCCGATGCCAGGCCAGTAAAGGAAAAGACAAATACACAGGCCAAGAAAATAATCAAAAACTTTTTCATTTTCATGTTAATCCTCCCTTAAGATAGTTTTTAGTGCACTACTGCCCGGTCAATAATTGAATATTTATATTTATTTACCGTTACCGGTGTTGTAGATATTGCGTTGCAAAGTGGTAAATACTCTAATCATTATGCTTTTTCAAAAAGACTCACGCTCAAAATCAAGGTAACCACGATCCATAACGAAAAATGCCCCGGGCCCAGGAATGAAATCATCATAGGTTTCGGGCGCCGAAGCATCGCAATCCGTATATAAAATGACGGTTCCCCCTTTGGGGTTAATCATGTCTGTCGACGCCAGCGGGTTCATGATCTGCGGACCTTCGGTGTGAGGAAAGGCGGAGATGATCGTCACATAGGATTTCGAGGGAAAGGATTTAGCGGTAATTTTTTTGCACAACCCGGCCCCTGCACGATGGGCCTGGAAAGGATCTCCGCAAACAGTGTCATGGAGCCGGTCGTTGTGGTCCAAAACGCTGTTGATGATGAAATCCAGACGGCCGGATTTCGCCATGGCGCTTGTCGAAAGTGGCTGGTGAGTCCCGAGGGAGATGAAAATGGAAATATTCTCTTTGCGGACACCGATGGCCGTGAGCTTTTCCTGAAATTCCCTTAAAACAATCTTTTTTGCGAATTTTGGCATCAGGTCTTCAACAAGAATGCTAATCTCAACACAGCAATCGGATATCATAAAAAGCATATGGTCCTGATTTCGTCTCACTTGGTATGAAACCGACCCGGAGTTGGCGAAGAGCGTCCGGACCGACCATGCGGGGCTCCGGGAGCTCTTGCAGCAGGGTGGCGACTTCTTCAACCGCCACGCATTGCCTGCGGCATCCCCCACGCCCCGCTACGAGGACGGATTCTTCGTGTCCGTGTTTACACCCGATCAGGAAGTGTCCGCGGCACGCATGCGAGAGATGTGCGTGTACGGGGCATCCCGATCGCGATGTGCTGGACGCCCGCGTCCGCCGTGCCCAGGCTCGTCAAGGCGATCGCAGCCGGTGTGGCGGCGGTTCGCTGGCAGGCGAACCACCGCCCTGCAGCTTTTCAACCATCATCATATTCATCTTATTTTAATTGTCTCTTCCACCAATTCGCTATTTCTCTTTGTTCGATTCTCCATTCTTTCTCATCGAATTCTTGTTCTTCCCAATACTCGCGTCCGAACTGGATTATCTCGTCCACGGGATCAAATACGCCAACTGCTAGTATCCCAAGGAAGCCCTGATCGAGCCGGTCGGCCATCATTTCTATACTAAAGGCCATGCCCACGTTCGGAACGCCTACCCGTTGGGTGTGAGCCAGCACCAACTGATTGCCCAGCTCCCCGCCTTCCGGGCCGATAAATCCCGATAGGCTGCCGCTTCCGGTGACCAGGACGCTGATGCCGGGGATGTTCGCGACCTCTCTCACCTGCATCACTGAGTCGTAATCCTCAAGCATCAGCCACGAGATGACCGTTCCGTGGGGGTTCGACGGTGACCATACGTCAACGCCGCATGCGGTGAAGCAGCTCACCGCCTGCTGAACCCCGTCAACGCCTTGCAGGAAGGGGAACACCACTCCGTCTACACCCTCTACGCCGAGGATCTCGGCGACGTACTGCTTCGCCACATCGAGTGTGATCGCAGGGACGCCCTCTTCGTTTTCGGCGAGCGGTGGAATGCGCACGAAGAGCGATATTTCACGCTCCGCGGTAGCGAGACCGTTCGCGAACTCCGTGAGCGCGTCAAGATCGTAATATCCGTGTTCCCAATCCAGGAATACAAAATCCAGATCCCTCTGCGCGAGGGCTTCACCGGCGTCGTAGTCATACGGTTCGCCCACAAAGATACCGAAGGCCGGCGTCCCCTCGGACCACAGTTTGATCACTGTGGTCTGTGTGGGCTGTTTATGCTTCCCATGATGCTTCCAAGATTTTGCGGATACGCCATTCACCCCATACACCAATGAAATTGAAATCAAAAAAACCGTACAAAGTCCTAATCTCAAAAACGTCTTTACAGATCTCATTTTCTACCTCCTTTGGCACCTTTTAAGGTTAAATCCTCACCCTGGGGGTTTTCCCCATGATGAAAGGGACTATTATGTTTCGCCAAAATTAAGATGAAATCAATGACGGATTTCCGTCATTTTTACTATCTAAAAAACGATGTTTTAGATGTAAATAAACAAAGAGATGTGTATTGCCCAGGCAGGATCAAAGACCGTGACCGGTGGCGGAAATCTGCGGATCTATTTCAAACTGAAAAACTAGCACCCTGAGGTGAAAGGAAATATAATTCAATATTTCCGTTATTTAAGTCTATAATCACTCTCTTGACTCTACCGGACCGTTACTGTAACATTAAGTGATTAAGGGGGGCATTTTATACCGGACACGATACCCCCGAGGAGTGCATTATATACCGATTTGGGACTTCTACATGTCGGGAGGGTTGCAACCCTATTGGTATCCCCGTAAACCTGTACGGCTAAAAACCAATTGTAAGAGTGGTTTGATTGGGGCCCTTGGTTAACATTAACGTTTCATATTCACATGAAGGCAGATACCCCAGCGCTGAATAAAACCGCTTGTGGCTATAGACCTCCCCGATAAAATAGGAAATACGACGTTGCACTGACCTGATTCAACAATTGATTCTGTTTAAATTCAAGCCCTGCGGGGAAATCCCCTCGGGCGTTTTATCCAAAAAAAACACCTGCGTTTAAGAGCATGTGCACTTAAAACAGATGATAAAAATGCTGTATAAGAGGATGAAACGACATGGCCGTCAATTTGAATCAAAAAACAGTTAATGACCTTCTCCATACTGCTCGACAACTTTCATCTATTGCAAATTTACAACTTTTTCGAAAAGAATTACATTCCCTCTTAAAAAACGTACTCAATTTTGAAAAATGTAATTTTTTTTCAACAGTCGTTTGCAATAATGCAAATATTGCCTTTCATCTAGATAATGTTACCAGCTATGGAATTTCGAAAAAAAACCTGAGATTATACAGACAGTATTATCACCAGTTAGATCCCTATATGACTATCATAAATACGAATCACCCTCCTGTAGTTTCATTTGAGCAAATGATTCCTTTAAAAAAATTAATGCGAACAGAGTATTATATAGATTTCCTCAAACCGCAGTCGATACATGACCAGATGAACATCTTTTTCACATCCAGTAATCGACTTTTAGGTCTCATTACCATGTTCCGATCCTGTAATTCCCCTGATTTTTCCGCAATAGACAGAGCCAAAGCGGAGATGATCGCCCCTTTTATAACGGCTGCTCTGGATCGGGTCATTGCCAAACAAAAAAATCATGCATTAGAGCAGACATTAACTTCTCTCCTTACAAGTCTCCCGTGTCAGGGTGCAATAGTCCTGGACCAATCCCTATCTCCTGTTTACAGCAGTGAAAGCATAGTTAACCTGGCCTCCAGCCTAAACCTGAAGATCGATCCCAATAGGCCTTTAATAAGCAATCTGCCCGAAAAACTGCAAACCGCCTGTACTGGTTTATTAGGCAATTCTTCAGGTTCAAAGGAAAAAACCTGTAAAGCTCAGAGTGTTGAACTATCGACAGATAAGATGAAATGTCAGACCATTGTGCAAGTAAAAAAAATAAGCCAGCACAACAGTGAACCGTTTATTTTACTCTGCATTAATCCTAACAATCAAGACATGGTTTCTGAAAATCTGCACAAAAAATTTGGAATTTCCACAAGGGAGATGGATATTATCAACCTCCTTTTCAAGGGAAAGAAAAACTCAGAAATTGGTAAAGAACTTTTCATTAGTGAATACACTGTTGAAAATCATCTCAGATCCATCTATCGAAAGATAAAGGTAAGAAATCGTACCGCTCTTGTCTCAAAAATTCTTGAAGCCTCTGTTTTAAATTAATATCTTGCTATTCCTACTGCCTCCAGCACCTAAAGAAAGATGGCCACCACAATGCCAGAAAAAGATATTACCTCAGAAGGCTAGGGCCTCGTTGAAGAAGGTAAAAATGCAAAATCTTTTCAGGTAACTGCACAGGTTCTTCGCCTTTTTCGTCTCGGATAGCACTCTCTTATCACAGGATTGGATGAGTTTGGGTTCCATAACAGGCATCCAAAACCGCACAAATAGAAAGGCAGGGCCGTTAGTGACCCTGCCTCCTCTATCTTTTCATTTACATTTTCACTTCGGAATAATCGGCAGCGTGATGTAAGATGCATGCTTCTTTTCGCGGTATATCTTAACGTTGGGTGGCGGGTTAAAATCCAGGCTTTCAGGAAAGATGTAGGCAGCCTGATTTGAACCGGTGATCGTCACCCGGATACGGTTTCCCGCATGAAAGATGTAGGACATGGGGAAAAGGTCAAAGACCAATTCCACGGGCTCTCCGTTTTCGGGAAGAGATTCAATATCCTTTTCATAACTTCGGTGATAGGGAACTTTCATCGCATTCCATGGTTTCTTGGGATGAAGTTTTCTATGCGATGCCCTGATCACTCCATCAGAGACATAGTTGGAGACTCCGTTTCCATCAACCTCCTCCAGGTAAACCAGGAAATATCCATCCGGCCTGTCTGAGGAGACCCAGAGATGGGCAACAGGATGACCTGTCATCTCTAAATCAGAATCCAGTGCAGGCGAGGTGTAGGTCAACCCTAACTCATCCGGATTTTCGGTCATATCGCCAAACTGACCTCGATGCATCCGATTATAAGTGCCACCGAATACCGAACACTCATAATTCACCGCATAATCATCAGCAGCAGATTTCTTTTTGGGTTTCCGGGTCGTCAAACTGCCGTCATTTACGGATGCCACTGTTCCCGACTCTTTGCTGTTAAAATAAAATTTCGTCAGTTTTTGATTTGGCAGGGGCCATTGCGATGCAAATCGCCATTGCGTCCCCGGCTTTTGGTTATCGATGGTCGCATAACAAATAGGAGGCTCGTCCACGATCCCATTGTCAATCCCTTTTAAAATGTAATCATACCATCTCAAAAGCTCCTTTTGGATGAAGATCAGACCCTCTCCATAATAATAGTCACCATGTGCCCAAGGGGCGAGGACGATCTTTTCTCCCCACAACTTGTATGCAGCAAGCTGTTCAGCTGAGAACCCGTCAAACCAGGCCCCTATATGATACATGGCAACACCCGACTTTTTGATCTCTTTGCTACGACTAATAGCACTGCGGTCAATGTTAGGCATAACACCGAGAAATTCGTCATAACTATTACGAGACATATCCGGGTAAAATATGTCTGTTGGCCAAAGATTGTCCCAGTGTTCGCTCTGAGGGTCACCGTCATCTCCGGGAACGGGGCAAAAAGGCGCTTCAGTATCCAAAAACCGTGCGCTTTGACTCCAACCGATGAGAAACCCGGTATTCATGACGCCGTTGGGATAGATAAAACTGTACCAGTCAATACCGCCGATAGCTGGCGTCATAGCAACCAGATGAGGCGGGTCGACAGAGGGGATTCCATATTGAGATTGACCCATATAGGATGAGCCCCACATCGCAACTTTACCATCGCACCAATCTTGAACCGCGAACCATTCGATAATGTCTTTAGCATCTTCGTTTTCCTGCTGGCTAAAGGGGCCATACCGATACCCGTAGGAGGCGCCCGTGCCTCTGGCATCTAAAACCGCCACCACATAACCGTATTTCACAAAATTTTCAAGATCGATGATTTCCTGGGGAGGGCACCTATTATAGCGGGTATTAGACAAGACCACGGGTAAAGGATCGGTGACCAGTTCTCCGCCTTGAGTAGGACGGTAGATATCCAGTGCCTGCTTTGTCCCGTCGGTTACCTCTACATACTGTGAAATGAGCTCGACACCGTCGTATATTTGTTCAGAATAACCTCTATACTCGCCGGGCCTTGATATTAACTCCTCAGCAAGAGCGGCCGAAGTAAGACATAGTGCCAAAAGAATTGCAAAAACAACGGAAATCAATTTTTTTGTGATTTTCATCTTTTGTCTCCTTTCGGAACTGTTTTAATGAACAACTTTGATTGTGCATATCAACCAAGTCCACATGTCTTTCTAATATTAACACCTCCTTTCGCTTTTCGATTGTGGAGACCGTTATACGCTAGAGCACACACCAGCAATAGCTTTAGCGGTTTAATGCCTTTTTTTCATAAACTTACGCTCTATTATCATTTCTGAGGCCTCTTGAGGATTTCAAAATATTGCGAAGTTATCTGCTGTCACGGCGGATTGTCAGCCACTTAACTCGAGGTAAAGTAGTTTCAATCCCCACCTTTCCATGGTTTTGTCTGTTGTAGGATGGTTTCCAAATCTCCTGACTGAGCAAACTGCTCTGTCAGGAAAAAAATAAACAAAATTTTAGTGGTTTTTTTATTGAACCTGTCGCTGATTTCCAGGTTATAGTTAAAGAAAAAGCAAGAGCCTGTTTCAATAGGAAAGAAAGTAAAAGCTAAAAACCAGAAGAAATGAATCCCGTTAAATGTTCATTACAAGACCGGATTGAGATTGCTCTTGAATTGCAAAATATGCTGATTGGACTTTTCAAACAAATAATAGGATCGGGTGATATGTCAAAACATATTAATGGAAAAGGCCGATGTTATATCGATTGGAATAGCCAAAGATCATGTGCATATGTTTAGCGGATACCGTCCGACGCAAAACATCAACAAGATCATGCAAGGTCTCAAGGGAATCAACTCGCGGATCTTGCCTTCAGAATTCCCCATTTGCGAAAGCAATTCTGGGGTCGCCACCTAAGACTTGAGGAGTCCTCGCTGTCAGTTCGGGCAATATTGCCGATGAGATGATTCAGAAACACATAGTCGTCCAAAACGGAAAACCAATAGTTTACAACAGTCGATTTCTAATCAACGAACCCTAAAACCCCTCGTTTCACAACAAACTATCATATATTTAAATTACGCCAGAGTCGAGATGAGATCAATGACGGAATCCCGTCATTTTTACCGTCTGAAAACCGAATGTTTTAGGCGTAAATAAATGGATTGTTTTACCAAGCCCATCCGGGATCGGTGCTGCCAATCCCACATGAGCACGCCCATAGGGCGTGGGTTTCTACAGCTAACTAGTTTTCAACCAGAAATGGCCCTTTTTCGCGATTCCCCGCCTGCGACGGGACAGGTCCGCGTCAATCTGCGAGGTTTCTTGTGCGACGTACTGCTCGTACGTCTCCGCACAACCTCTTGTTTTTCTTGA
>CAZXWJ010000131.1:0-11664 GCA_964644375.1 uncultured Desulfobacteraceae bacterium
CCTAAGGGTACCATGGACTTCAATAAAGATCCCTCGGTGAGCACCTCACCGAACAACTTTGAAAAACCCAGGGGAAATAGATATCGGCAATGGATAGTTTATACCCTCCTCTTCTGGGTAACGTGCATTGTTGTTTCTTTTTCAAACGCTGGTGTTGCCTGCGCACAGAAACCTGCCCCGGAACCTGTCGTTTCACTGACAGCGGAGGAGAAAGCCTGGCTCAAGGCTCACCCCGTCATTACCTTAGGTGGGGGTCATTTCCCCCCATTGGATTCCTTTGACCAAAAGACGGGCCGCCCTGACGGAATCGGCCCCGATTATACCGAACTGATAGCCCAAATACTCGGGATCCGGTTTCAATACGTTTCGGGAAACTGGGTCGATATTCTGAATAAGGCCAAAGAAAAAAAGCTCGATGGCATTCGCCTCCTTTTAAGGAATCTGGACCGGGAAAAATACCTGGAATTCACAAAGCCTTATTCGACCGTCAGATATGCGATTTTCACCCAAAAACAATCAGCTCATTTGAACACGCTTAAAGACCTGACACAAAAGCGTGTGGGGGTGATGCGGGCCACTTACTCTCATACTTACCTGGAGAAGCGCCACCCTAACATCGAGGTCAAGCCCTACCCCAGCGTAGACGATGCCCTGCTTGCCCTGGTCAGCGGAGATCTGGGCGCCGTGGTGGCCTCGCTGGCGGTGGCCGGTGTCGCGGCCAACAGGCTTTTCATCACCAACCTCAAGGTGACGGCACTGGCCGAAGGGATGGGGCGTGACCTGCACATGGGCGTGCGTAAAGATTGGCCGCAGTTCGTTACGATCTTAAATAAGGCGATCGGTACCATTACCAAGGAGCAGCATCGGGAGATCCGGGATAAGTGGGTTGCGCTTCACCCTGAATTGGAAGGGAAAAAGATTGTAGCGCTCACTCCGAAAGAGCGAGCCTGGCTGAGGGCGCATCCGGATATTCAACTGGGTTATACCGACACCTTCGAACCGGAAGTCATTGTCAACCCGGACGGCACTAATGGCGGCATATTGGTTGATTTTCTTGATGAATTAAACAGGCGCCTGGGGACCCGAATCGGACTGCAAATCGATTCCGTATCCGAAATTCTCGAGAAGGCAAAAACAAAAGAAGTCGACGGCATCTGCAACATTCACCCTGAATATGCAGACGCAATGGGGTTGAAGAAAACCCAGGGCTATATGTCAGCCTATCCAACGGTCTTTGGGCTCAGAAAGGTTTCTTTTGACGACCTCGCTGATTTTGCAGGCAAAAAGGTCGCAATCATAGACAAGGTCTATGCTACAGAAGAAATCACTCAGCAATATGGAAAACAGGCAACCATTTTGAAGGTAAAGGATGCCCTGGAAGGGCTGAAACTCATCGATAATGGGGAGGCGGACCTCTTTATCGGATCTTCACTCAATTCCTATCTCCTTACGAAATACCAGCTCTTGAGAATCTTACCCAAATATATATTTTCCGATTACCCTGACAAATTCGGCATAGCCATCAGGCCCGACTGGCCGGAACTGGTGTCTATTCTGAACAAGGGGATTTCGAGTTTTTCACAAAATGAGATCGATGCCATTGTTGCCAAATGGGTTCAGCTGCCAACACAAAAAGATGGCATAGAGCTCACGGCCGAAGAACAGGCCTGGCTTGCGCAGGATCACACGGTGCGTGTTCGTGTTGCGAACTTTCCACCTTACATGTTTATCGAAGAAGACGGCATCACGGGAATGGTGATTGATTATCTCAACCAGATTGCCCAACGCACTGGAGTCATATTCGAATTCCTCCCTGAAACTCGACCTTGGCAGGAGGCACTCGAATCGCTGATCAATCTGCGAGGCCCGGATCTGATGACAAGCCTATCTCCAATGCCTGAACGTAAGGCATATATGGATTTTTCAGAGCCCTATATTATATCATCAAGGATGATTTTCACACGGACTGATGCCAAATTTATTTCCAGCATTAGCGACTTGAGTGGTGGAACACTTGCAGTGCCGCGGGGAACCCTCGTTCACAAACAGATTGAACTGGAATACCCTGATATTGGCCTCCTGCTTTATGATACGGATTTACAATCAATAGAGGCAGTATCCATCGGAAAAGCGGATGCCTATATCGGCAATTTGTTCAACACATCCTACGAGATCTTGCAAAAGGGCTTCTCCAATTTGAAAGTTGCAGCCCCCATCCCGTTCGGAGAAGACGTCTACACCTTTGGCATTCGCCGAGACTGGCCCGAACTGAGCAGCATGATCAACAAAGCGCTCGACACCATTACACCGGCTGAAAAAATGGCGATTCGCAACAAATACCTGTCCATAAAATACGAGCATGGGATCAGTGGTAAAGACATATTGATATGGGCGCTGGGTGCAGGAGGGGCGGCATTCTTGATTATTTTCCTGTTTGTCTTCTGGAACAGGAGTCTGACCGCTCAGGTTCGGAAACGCACCTCTGAACTGTCGAGCACGAACAAGGCATTGGTGGTTGAAATCGCAGATCGCAAGCAAAAAGAGACTGCGCTGCGAGAAAGTGAGGAGCGATTCCGCGCCACGTTTGAGCAGGCCGCGGTGGGCATCGCCCACGTGTCGCCCGACGGGCGCTTCCTGCGTATCAACCGGAAATTCTGCGAAATCGTCGGTTATTCGCACGAGGAGTTGCTGGAACGCACGTTCCAGGACATCACCCATCCCGACGACCTTGAGGCCGACCTCGAGAATATGCGCCGGGTACTGGCCGGCGAGGCGGATATTTACGCTATGGAAAAGCGGTTCCTTCGAAAAAACGGAGAGGTTGTGTGGGTCAACCTGACGGTCTCGCTGCTTCGTGACGATTCGGGGGAGCCGAAATGGTTTGTCTCGGCTATCAAAGACATTAGTGCCCGCAAACAGGCCGAAGAATTCTTGAATGAGGCTAGACGGTTTACTGATAACCTGATCCAAACCGCAAATGTCATGATCGTGGGTCTTGATGACGAAGGCAAAGTGACGCTCTTCAATCCTGCAGCGGAGAGGATAACAGGATACTCACAGTCCGAAGTCGAAGGCAAGGACTGGTTTGAAATGGCGGTTCCAAGGGATAGATATCCCCATGTCCATCATGAGTTCAGTCGCCTGATGGAGGGCGGGCTTCCGAAGCTTTTTCAGAATCCTATTCAGACAAAGAGTAGAGAAGAACGATTTATTTCCTGGAGCAATAATGAAATCAAAAGAAATGGAGAAGTTGTCGGCACTCTTTCATTTGGGATAGATGTGACTGAGAGCAAGGAGGCTGAGCGGAAAATCCAGGAGTATCAGCAAAAATTAAAAGCCCTCGGCTTAAAGTTGACCATCACTGAAGAGCAGGAGCGGCGGCGCATTGCCGCCGATCTGCATGATCTGATCGGCCATTCCCTCGCATTGGCCCGCATACAGCTGGACGCCTTACCCGCGGCCTCTTCCAAGACCGAGTCTACCCTGCTCACCAAGGACATATCCAGAATCCTGCTCAAGGCCATTCAGGACACAAAGAATCTTATTTTTGAACTGAGTCCTCCCTCGATGAATCAACTCGGATTGGCCGCAGCGATATCCGAATGGCTGGACGAACATATGGGCAAGCGATACGGCCCCAAAACGGAATTTTCCGACGATATCGATGACAGCCGCAGAAAGGCGCTGGATGAAAACGTACGGGCCATCCTGTACCGCAATGTGCGCGAACTGCTCACCAACGTCATCAAACATGCGCAGGCCGAAAGGGTGAGCGTCTATCTGAAAAACAATGCCGCGACCCTGGAAGTCATTGTCGAGGACAACGGTATTGGTTTCGATCCTCAAATGGCGGACCAGCCGGGGGCCGGCAGTGCCGGTTTTGGACTTTTCAGCATCCAGGAACGTATGGCCAATCTGGGCGGTTGCCTGGAAATTATCTCCGGGCCCGGCAAGGGATGCAGGGCGGTTATGTCGGTGCCGTTCAGTGCGGAGGGCAAAGAAGTGACTAAAGTTAAGGAAGGTGAAAACTCACAAAATATCGGATGAACATCCAACGTTCAACACTCAACGTCCAACTTTGAATTAAAATAATGTTTTTTGTTGGACGTTGGATGTTCGATGTTGGACGTTCGTCGTTTGTAGCGTTTCGAACCCAAAAACAAGGATCTCACCATGCCAAGCACCATCCTTCTCGTAGACGACCATCCGGTATTCCGCCAGGGACTTCGTATGCTCTTAGAAAAGGAAAAAGATCTGAGGATAGTGGCAGAGGCCGGCGACGGCCTGGAGGCGATCGAACAGATCCGGGAGCACACTCCGGATATCGTGGTCATGGATATCAGCATGCCGAATCTCGACGGGATCGAGGCAACCCGGCAGATTCTGTCCGAGTCGCCCGATACCCGGGTAGTGGCACTGTCCGTACATTCCGGAAAGCGGTTTGTGAGAGACATGTTTCAGGCCGGTGCCGCCGGGTACCTCCTCAAAGAGAGTGTCCCGGAGGAGATGATCAAAGGGATACGAAACGTGCTGTCGGGGGAAGTATATCTGAGTCAATCGATTTCAGGCATCCTGGTTTCGGATTATAAAGACCTCTTGACCGAGGCGGATCAAACCTTTCAAACACCACAGGAACCGATTCTTCGCACCAAACTCCGTCCCCCACCCATCTCACCGGATATCATCCCTCGTCTGCGTTTGATCGAAATGCTGGAAGAGGGGCGTCACAGACCTATGAGCCTGATATCGGCCCCGGCCGGATACGGCAAAAGTATCCTGGCAAGCCAGTGGCTGGAGACTTGCGGGTGCCCTGGAGCATGGATATCTCTGGATGAAAATGAAAACGACCCTCGTATGTTTTTGACCTATCTTCTCGAAGCCGTGCAGAAGGTGTTTCCCGGGGCGGTCCTGCAGACGAAGAACCTGCTTCAGGCGGCCAATTTGCCTTCTGTGAAGCTTCTGACCTACAACCTCCTGAATGACATCGAACGAATGGAAGAGTCCTTTATCCTTGTGCTGGATGATTATCACCGCATCCACGAGGCCTCAGTTCATGATCTGCTTATTGAACTGCTGCGCCATCCCTCGCCCATGCTACATCTGGTACTACTTACGCGACGTGATCCGTCTTTACCCATCGGTCCCCTGCGCGCTCAGGGGCAATTGACAGAAATTGCCATGGCTCAACTACGTTTTACCCCGGCTGAAACACAGGCTTTTCTGGAGAGGGTCCTCAATATCTCAATCGATGAGAACACGGCATCTGTCCTGGAAGAAAAGCTGGAGGGCTGGGTGACGGGCTTGCACCTGACCGCTCTATCGTTGCGTCGAAAAGATGACCTTCTTGGCACCGTTCAGGGCCTGAAACACGGATCCTATCCTTTTATTCGGGATTATCTCATTCAGGAGGTCCTTGAGAACACGCCGACTGTCTTTGCACGATATCTTCTGGAAACATCCGTTCTGGACCGCTTTTGCGCACCACTCTGCGACGCATTACACGCATTGAACAGGGACCACTCGGGAGCTGAAGATGAATACAGCGGTCAGTCATTCATAGACTGGCTGGAAAAGACCCACCTGTTTGTGATTTCCTTGGACGAGGCACATTATTGGTTCCGCTACCACCATCTGTTTCAGGACCTGTTGCAGAACCAACTGAAGCGCCGACACAGTCGCAATAATATCCTTCAACTCCATTCCCGGGCAAGTGATTGGTACTCGGAGAACGGTCTCATCGATGAGGCCATCCGTCATGCCCTGGCCGCCGACAACGTCATTGGGGCCGCCCGCTTGGTCGAGGAGAATCGACAGGCGATACTGAATCTCGATAAATGGTATGTCATTGAAAGATGGCTCTCCATGTTTCCCGATGTTTTCTTAAATCAAGATGTCGGGCTCAATATGGCCAAAGCCTGGATTCTTTACCATCATTTTGATATCAGGGGCCTTCCATCGCTCATCGACACCGCTGAAGCGCTTTTGACAAAACAAACAGCCAATCAATCCTTGCTTGGAGAGATAGACTTCTTCCGAGGATATCTCTACTATTTCCAGAATGACGGTACACGAAGCCTGAAACACCTGAATCATGCCCTCAATCGGATTCCTGAAAGCTGTCACGAGATTCGAGGCCAGAGCGAGATCCTCCATGGCCTGGCCAGTCAAATGCAGGGAGAAGAAGAACGCGCGGTAAAAAAAATAAATGATTTACTCCTCCAGCTCAAATCGTCTAAAACCATAACGATCACCCGTCTGCAGGTCACACTTGTTTATATTCACACGATCTCCGGCAATCTGCCAGAAGCACTCCTGGTCAATCAGCGACTTAACGAATTTGCCTCAAAAAACGCCTATGCCTACGCGAGGGTTTGGAGCCTGTATCTCCAGGCCCTAATCTGTTTTTATCAGGATGACCTTGAGGAGGCCATTTGTCATTTTCATCAAGCCCTGGAGCAAAAGTATCTATTGCACACACGAGCCGTTATTGACAGTATGGCAGGGCTTGCCTACGCGTATCAAGCCAAGGGCCGGCCGGATCCGGCTGACGCAACGATGAAAGATCTTTTGGATTATGTCGATTCCCTCGGTGACTCAAATTATTCAATGATTGCCCAGGCATCTCACGTACGCTTGTCGATCATGAAGGGGGACTTGAAAGCAGGGCTTCGTTGGCTTCAGGAGCCTCCTCCCAGTGAGAACATGGTCTGGTGGTTGGAGATCCCGGCTGTGACGCACTGTCGGGCCCTTCTTTCCGAAGGTTCGAACCGAAACCTGGAAAAAGCCGAAATCAAGCTTCGCCAGCTCCTTCAACAGAATCAGGACAATCACAACACCTGTCATATGATTCAAATGATGCCTCTTCTGGCTATGACCCACTTAAAAAAAGGGCGCCTCGGTGAAGCCCTGACCATTCTGAAGGAGGGGGTCATTATGGCGGAACCCGGCGGGTGGATTCGGCCATTTTTTGAATTGGGACCGGCTATGGCCGATTTGCTCGAACGGTTACACAAGCAGAACGTCGCCGCGAATTACATTGAAAGGCTTCTGGCCGCCTTTCCCGATTTCGAAATTGCGAGTGACGATTTACCATCTGAATTTGAGACCTTAACTCCGATCCACAACCAAAAAACAAAACTCGAAAATGTCCTGATCGAGCCCCTGACCAATCGAGAGCTCGATATCCTCGAACTTCTGGCGCAAAGGTTCCAGACCAAGGAAATCGCCGACAAACTATGCATTTCTCCTGAAACCGTCAAATCACACCTTAAAAACATCTACCAGAAGCTTAGCGTCGGCAATCGTCGAGAAGCGGTCGAGCAGGCGAAGATTCTCGGGATTCTTGCTTCCTCATAAAATTGAACGTCGAACATCCAACTTCGAATTGTGAATGGAACAAAAAGAAGCATTGACCAGAATTTTTGTTACGAGTATAAAAACGGTTGAAAAATAAATTTTAGCCGTTCGCATTGTATTTTCTCATTCGACGTTGGGCGTTCAATGTTCAATGTTGGACGTTCATCTTTTTTCTTTTAACCATTTCGAACGCCATCGGATTTCTTATCTCGTTAAGATTGCGATTAAGCATTGAATGCCTCAGAAAATTGAACGTCGAACATCCAACTTCGAATTGTGAGTGGGCAAAAATGAAGAAACAAGCATATGACCTGGAAGAAAGGCTACTTGAATTTTCTGTTAGAATCATAAAGATTGTTGAGCAGTTGTCAAATACCAGAACAGCCAACCATGTTGCAGGTCAATTGTTACGATCGGGAACCTCACCTTATCCAAACCATGGTGAAGCCCAGGCGGCGGAGTCCCCTAAGGACTTTATCCATAAGCTTCGTATCTCATTAAAGGAACTTAGAGAAACTCAAAGATGGTTAAGACTTATTCAGCGTGTACCACTAATTGAAAAACCTGAACTGTTAAATGATATTCTGGAAGAAACAGAAGAATTAATTAGAATTTTCGTTACGAGTATAAAAACGGCCAAAAAAAACCAAGAATAATTTTCAATCGTTGGCATTAAATGGTTTATTTCTCATTCGATGTTGGATGTTCGATGTTGAATGTTGGACGTTCAGTATTTTAAGTCCTTCAACCTATTCAAAAACCCCCCAAATTTTTATTTCCCATAAAGACGCCCATTCGGTTTGAATCTCTAAGACCAATGAACATCGAACATCCAACTCCCAACATCGAATTGTGAATGGGAGAAAAAGAAGCATTGACCAAGATTTTCGCTAGGAGTATAAAAATCGCTGAAAAGGGAAAACTGCTTTCCAATCGTTGGCACTGCCTTTTCTCATTCAACGTTGAACGTTCGATGTTCAATGTTGGACGTTCATCTTTTTTTTTGGCCCTTCCAAAGATCCTCCAAATATTCACCGCCTCTTAAAGAATGCCATTCAGGTTTGAATCTCTAAGACCAATGAACATCGAACATCCAACATCCAACATCGAATCGTGAACGGGAAAAGATATGGAACGATTCGGCGAATTCAGTTGACAAAGCGACCATACAAGCGTACGTTACTATGCACACATATGGGAGGGCACGCAGATGGAAAAATTAACCATAACCGAAGCCAGAAACAAATTCATGAAACTGCCCGATCAGGCAGCCAAAGACCAGGTTATTGCCGTCACACGAAGGAACAAGGAAGTCATGGCGGTTTTAAGCTGGGAATTGTACGAGGGGCTGCTGGAAACCCTGGAAATTTTGTCTGACCCCATGTTAATGAATCATTTAAAAAAAGGGATAGAAGACGTCAAAGCCGGGAGGACCCATTCACTGTCGGCGGCACATGAAAGGCTTGGGCTTTGAAATACCGAATTCTCATTACCGATACCTGTCTGAACCTCATAGAAAAAATCCCTGACAAAAAAATCCGGCAAACGATTTTAAATCGCATCTCAGGATTAACTGATGAACCGGACAAACAGGGTAAAATGTTGGTCAAGGACTTATCCGGATTCCGTTCAATACATGCTGCAGGAAGATACCGGGTCGTTTACAAAATTGATCACCAAACCGTTATCGTTTATATTCTCGCAACAGGCATTAGAAAAGAAGGGGACAAAAAAGACATCTATAAGATTGCGCGAAAACTATTAAATGCCGGTCTTCTGGATTTGGAAAATAAAAAAACCATGAAGGCGATTGAGCATTCAAGGCAGGGGAAAGGAACGGCCTTTTCCTCTGCCGAAGATTTATTTGATGATCTTGGAATCTGAACGATGTATAATGTAATTTGACTTGCTAAGTTATGTTTTGTAATGCGCCTCCCCATTTCCCCGCCCTCTCATTAATACCTCATAAGCCCTGATTTCAAATTTCCGTCATTTCAAACGTCAGGGGATTGACTTTTGGGGTTCACCGTTGAACCTTCATTTGGTTCCTGATGATCTTTACTGTCCCTCACTTGGACATTCTCTTTTCATGATTCAATGTTCGACGTTGGACGTTCGATGTTCACAATATTTTCAATGTTTTTGTTTTCCAAGCTTTAATCACTCCCTCTCCCCTCCGCTTTCCTCTCTTCCTCTGCCCATCATTCCAGCACTCCATCACTCCATTTCTTTAACCCCAAGCTTTTCCCTCCCCAACTTTAGTCACTTTAGTTCACTCGAAACTTTAGACACTCCCCTTCCCCCATTTTTACCCCTCTTTGGGGGATACATCATTCCTCAGCGTTTGAGATGCTTTAATTACGGCCATTCACGTAATCATTCGGCTCAGTTCATAGATCTGTAAAAAAGAACCGTGAACCATGTCCAAATTGTCTCACTGTAAGCGCGCTACACCACGGAAGCATGAGGCCTATCGCACCGGCTGCCCGGATTGTCTTGGGAAAAAGCTGATACGACCCTATCAACGGCCATTTCATAATAAAAACTTTGAGAAACTCAAACTAAAGAAAGGAGTAAAAAAATGGGAAAGAAGCTCGCAGTTCTATCAATCGCTCTAGGGATGATCGTGTTCGGTTTTCTTTCAACAGAAGCGCCCTGTTTTGAATTGATTACGGAAACCGAAACGGTGGTCATCAATGATGTGGAAGTCGATATCGTAAGGACAGCGGACAATTTTGTCATCCTCTTTGATTCTTCGTCTTCCATGGGCAAGCCTCATAAAGGCACAGGCATGACCAAACTCGAAGCGGAAAAGAAAATTTTGCAAGACCGGAACAAAAATTTCCCAAATCTTCATATCAACGCCGGGCTTTACACATTTACCCCGAAAACCGGTTCCATCTCCTTTAAGGTACTCAAACCCTACTATGACATGAAACCTTACAACAAGGCGGAATTTGCCAAAGCCATTGAACAGCTCCCCACCAAGGCAAGCGGGCCTACCCTGCTTCAGCAGGGCCTCTCGGAGCTCGACAAAATCCTGGCGGGGCTCAAAGGCCGTACGGTGGTTTTCGTTGTGACCGACGGGCAATTCAGCGCCGTTGACAACATGAAGAAGCCCGTGGATATAGCACGGCAACTGGCCGAAAAATTCAATGTCTGCTTCTATGTGATCAGCAACGCTCCGACCCGGGATGAGGAAGAACTGTTGAAGGCCGTCGCGTCCATAAACGAATGCTCGCGAGTCATTTCACTTGACCAATTTCTGGAAAGACCCGAATACCTCTCCGGCGCGCTCTATATCCTTGAAGAGAGGGTTATCCCGAGGGTAGTAACCTTTGAGAAAATCGTCGGGGCAGAGCTGAAGGACATGCTATTTGACTATGACCAGACAGATATCAAGCCCGAATATTTTAAAGGGTTAAAAGCTCTTGGCAAATTTCTGCAAGGCAATCCTCAAACGTATGTCATTTTTGCCGGGTTCACCGATAGCATTGGAACCCAGGAATATAACCTCGGACTGTCACGGCGTCGGGCTGAAAGCGTCGGCAGGCATCTCGTTGAGAGATACAATATCGATCCGGAACGCGTTGTGCTGGAGTGGTATGGCGAGTCGGGCCCCGTGGCCGACAATGCCACGCAAGAAGGGCGAAGCCAAAACCGTCGCGTCATCAGTATCGTAGCCGAGTTACCGTAGACCATGATCAGCGACTACCGCTGTCACTGATAGTATGAGGATGGCCCCTAAAAGGGGCCATCTTGAACCCTTTTAATAATTTTTATTTAATTTTCAAGGTAAAGTAGTGGAGTTTGAGAAGGTTTCAGTAACCCATGACTCCAATATCCCAATTAAAAAGCCCTATACCAGAATAGACACGCTTAGAGTTTACCTATAGTTGCAATGTTGGGGTTTAGACCAATTTCTCAATTTAAAACTACCATGGGACACTGCTCATGCCAGATCTTACACTTGATGAATACAGAGGTTTTTCTGAAAAAGGCCTGAAGCGAATGCTGCGGGAGGAGGCGATCAAAGCCGGTATCAAACAGAAGTGCTCGCACGACAAAGCGATCCTTTCGATCGATCCTTCCTGCGAAGGGACACCCGGTAAGAGAGGAAAGAAATGGACGACCACATCTCGAAACTGACAAGATTCATGGAATTCCTGAACCTGCATGGGCATCACGTGGTAAAGGCCCTGTTGGTCCTGGTCGTGGGTCTGGTCCTGGCAAAACTGATCTCCGGATATGTGAGGATGTTGCTGCGAAAGACAAAATTGCCCCCTGCACCGATCGCCACAGTGTGTA
>CAZXWJ010000132.1:0-11607 GCA_964644375.1 uncultured Desulfobacteraceae bacterium
GGGTGAACCGAAAGGCATCCGTGCCGAACTCATCCATGACCTCGAGGGGATCGATAACATTTCCCTTGGATTTACTCATTTTCTTGCCCTCGGAGTCTCTCACCAGGGCATGGATGTAGACGTCTCGGAAGGGAATTTCCCCCATGAAATGAATGCCCATCATCATCATTCTAGCCACCCAGAAAAAGAGAATATCAAACCCCGTCACAAGCACGGAGGTCGGATAAAAAGTCTTTAAGGCGTCTGTCTGATCAGGCCATCCCAGGGTCGAGAAAGGCCAGAGGGCGGAACTGAACCAGGTATCCAGGACATCCGTCTCCTGCTCCAGGTCCTTTCCGCCGCAGACGGCGCATGTCTCGGGTGCTTCCCTGGCCACCATGACCTCCCCGCAGGTCCGGCAGTACCAGGCCGGAATCCTGTGTCCCCACCAGATTTGTCTCGAGACGCACCAGTCTCTGATATTGGTCATCCATTCGTAGTAAACGTTTTCCCAGTTGGCGGGCACGATCTTGGTCCGGCCATCCTTGACGGCCTCGAGGGCCTCTTCCGCCAGGGGCCCGACCTTCACGAACCACTGTTTGGAGAGCAGGGGTTCGATCATGGTCTTACATCGGTAGCAATGTCCGATCGCGTTTTTGTAGGGTTCGATCTTTTCAAGGAGTCCCGCTTCTCTCAGGTCGTCGACAATCTTCTCCCTGCATTCAAACCGGTCCAGGCCCTCATAGGGGCCGGCCAGTTCATTCATTCTGCCGTCTTCATCGATCACCTTGATCCGTTCAAGGTCATGACTATTGCCGATCTCGAAGTCATTGGGATCGTGGGCCGGCGTAATCTTAAGCGCGCCGGTTCCGAATGTCATATCCACATACCGATCGAAAATAACCGGAATGGGCTTGTTCAATATGGGCAGGAGCACGCTCAGGCCCGAGAGCTCACTGTAACGTTCATCTTCAGGGTTGACGGCTATGGCGGTATCGCCCAGCAGGGTCTCGGGTCGGGTGGTGGCCACGATCACGTATCCCTCTCCCTGTGCATAGGGGTATCGCACATAGTAAAGGAAACTGTCCGTTTCCGCGTGCTCCACCTCCAGATCCGCCAGGGCCGTATGACACCTCGGACACCAATTGATGATATAGTCCCCACGGTAGATCAGACCTTCATCGTAGAGCTGGACAAAGACCTGCCGAACGGCCCGTGAAAGGCCTTCATCCATGGTAAACCGCTCACGGCTCCAGTCACAACTGCTCCCCAGTCTCCTGAGTTGATTGAGGATCAACCCGCCGTATTTCTCTCTCCATTCCCACACCAGCTCGATAAATCTTTCCCGACCGATCTGATGCCTGTCCGTGCCCTTTGCGGCAAGATCTTTTTCCACCACATTCTGGGTGGCAATCCCCGCATGGTCGGTTCCGGGCTGCCAAAGGACGTTAAACCCCTTCATCCGCTTGTACCTTGCAAGGATGTCCTGAAGGGTATTGTTGAGGGCGTGCCCCATGTGCAGAGAACCCGTCACATTGGGGGGTGGGATAACGATACAAAAGGGTTCCTTATCGGATTTCGCCTCCCCTTTGAAGAGACCGTTTTCTTCCCAGTATTGATACCACCTATCTTCAACGTCATGAGGTTCATAACCTTTAGGCATTTGTTCCAGTTCCATGGGCAAAAACTCCTGAACTTATTTTTTGTAGCTTTTCAGTTTTTAAAACGCAATCAGCGATAGAGGGGTCAGAACAATCTTTTTCCGAAAACGGAAAAGGGGTTGCGCCAACTGCAACCCCTTAAATAAACACAAAAGAACGAAATTTTAAAGATCTTTTTTTTTGCCGCGCCTCAATCCGATGGGGCGGTGAGGCTCTTTTTGAGCGCTTCTATGGCCTCGGTAATGACCTTTTCGGCTACGTTTGCCATGGTCTCCCTGGCCGTCCTCTCGGCCGTCTCCTGAACGCCCTTGATGATGGCAGGTTCAAGGCCCTGCCTGATGTTGTCCGAGGCCTCGGCGATAAGCCTTTCAAGGGAGCTCTCCATGGTTTCTCTTGCGACTCTCTCGACGACGTTCTGCACGGCGACCGTAACCAGAGATTCCATTTTCTCCTCTGAGATGACCGGCAGGACTTCGGGCTCAGTCGCCACAAAGGCCCTTTCAGGTTCAAGGACCGGCACTTCAGGGGCTGCGAGGTTTTCAGAGGGCTCCGAGATAAGACCGGCCTCCTCGTCGAGGACCGATTCTTCCAATGGACTTTCCTCGATCTCGAGAGATCGATCTTCCTGCAGGGACCCGTTCAGATCCTCGAGGGCATCCTCAGCAAGCTCCCCTGCAGGTTCTTCCTCCACATCCAGCTTCAACTCCTCCGGTTCTTCTTCCGAGAGCATCTCCTCGAGATCGTCTTCACTGATCTCTTCTTCGCCGCGTTCCAATTCGAACCCTTCCGTTTCCTCCTCGCCCAGGTTCAGTTCGATGATCTCATCAGACCCCTCTTCGGCCAGGCCCTCAATATCCGTTTTAAAGAGTTCTTCGGCGCTGAGATCCGGTTCAGACTCCACCGACCCTTCCGGTATCCCTTCCAGATCTTTCGCGCTCAGATCCTCTTCGATATCAAGCTCAAGCCCTCCGCCCTCAACTTCGTCCGGTTCCAGAAGGAGAGTCGCATCGGGTTCTTCGTCAAGGATTCCTTCCAGATCATCCGCAGTCAGGTCCTCTTCGGTCTCAAGCTCAAGCCCTCCACCCTCAACTTCGTCCGGTTCCAGAAGGAGAGTCGCATCGGGTTCTTCGTCAAGGATTCCTTCCAGATCATCCGCGCTCAGGTCCTCTTCGATATCAAGTTCAAACCCTCCACTCTCCCCATCGTCCAGTTCCAGATCCTCGATGGCTTCTTCTGCCAACATATCTTCAAGGTCGTCTTCCGTGATATCTTCCTCACCGCTCTCATCAACGAGACTCAGGCCTTCATCTAAATCATCAAGGGACAAATCCGAGACATCCAGATCAGGTTCCGTCATTTCTTCGTCTTCATCACCCAGAACCTGTGTTTTTTCCAGCTCTCCAGAAATGGCGACCGTTTCATTTGTTGCAGGGCCTTCTTCCTCCTCCAGCAAACCGACCACATCTTCCTCATCTATATCTAAAAACTCGGGCCCTTTTTCGACGAGATCTACCAATTCGATGATCTCATCCTCAGAGGCCTCTTCATCCGTATCATCCAAGGATATATCCTCCAGATCAAAATCAAGAAGATCCTCATCATTTAATATCTCATCATCAAGAATCTTGTCATCTTTGTCCATAACAGGGCTCCGACTTTGGGTTTAGATGTAATTTCTAAATTTAATATATTTTGCGAATTATAGATTTAGGCATTTCTTACTGTCAAGATTTTTTCCTGTTGTGATTAATTGAAATTAACTTCTTCTAAATATCCATATACCAGCCATCTTGGAAGACCTTTGCAGGCTGATCGGAGGGCATATACCTCGTATATCGGAAGGGTTCGGGTTTCCCATTAGCACTCAATGCAAAAACACAAGTGTATAATCTCTAGATTCCGAACCGTACGATATCATAGTCCCATGCCCACAACCCTAACCCTTAGCAAGCCAGCGTCTTAATGTCCACACGAAAACCTAAATCTATTGTCTATAGTGCCCATCCGGAAATAAAAAAGATCTGGTCCTGAGGACCAGATCTTTAACAGCGAATAAAATCCCGGCACGCGTAATTCTTCAAATCAGGGGAAAACGGGTAAACGAGACTGGTATCATTCAAAGTGGAAGTTGCTTGTTGACCGCCTCATAAAAAATTGATAAGAGTTCCGGTATAATTTTTATTGGGCGATTAGCTCAGTTGGATAGAGCGTTGGTCTCCGGAACCAAAGGCCGCGCGTTCGAGTCGCGCATCGCCCACCATCGAAGAATCAAGGGGTTATGGCCTTTTCATAGCCCCTTTTTATATTTAAAAAAATGGCTCACCACTGTATTCTCAACACCTGAAAATTTAATGCCCACAGGCAGGGGCAGGGTATCCTTTTCGGTACACTCAGCAGGCAGCGATTTTTTTTGTTGCATATGACTGGAGGCTGAGTTATATCATTAGTGATATATACCTTCTCTGTAGGAAGCCTCCACTCCCTTAACCTCCTGTTGAATGTGGGGGCTTCCACCCCCCAACCCATGATATTTTTGCCGCCTTTGCTCACGGGTCAGTGTCAGCCCATTGGGACAGGAAATTCTTTTAACCGAAGGATATTTCTGAAACCATCTTGCCCCCATAGCAACTGCAAAGGCACGTTCCACGACCTTTCAGGCCATTGAACAATAAAGTGCCCGGGGGTTCTATACCAAATGACTTTACATCAATCAGAAGGGACAAGAATCCTGTCGGCCTATCCTTTGCCGTGGGTATTGTTCTTGAGGACTTTCCGAACCTGGACGGGCCTTCCGCAGAAAACCACGTTATGAAAGGAATTCCCAACTTTTCCGGCAGCGCGTTTCTCCACTTCGAAAAACGAAAATTCTCGTTTCAGAGCGATATCTCCGATCATGTTCGGCTGAATGCCCGATTTGTCGCAGATCAAACGAACCATCCCCTTTTCGTTGACCTTATCCAGCCGGCCCACGCTGATAAAGAAGCGCTGGGTCTTTTTCCCCCTAAAGGGGACTTTTCTTTTTGAAGGCCTGGAGGAGCCGGGGATTTTATGATTGTCTTTGACATTGATATCGCGGGTATGTCGGTAGTAGTCGAGAAACCGGTTGAACTCTGCCGAAACGAAACGGGTGATCAATTCCTCTTTGTCGAACTTGTCCAAGGCATCGTAAACAGCTGGAAGGTACTCGGCTATCTCCTCCTGTTTCACGTCCGTGTCAACGATTTTCCCCACCAGTCCGAACAGCTGTTTCTCGCAAATGGCGCGGCCATTGGGAATCTTTCCAAACCGGAAACGGATATTGACCCTTTTTTCCAGTTCACGGACCCTGCCCATTTCCCTGGTGTTGACCAGGGCGATGGAGGCGCCGGATTTCCCGATCCTTGCGGTCCGGCCGCTACGATGGGTATAGATTTCCGCCTCGTCGGGGAGGTTGTAATGGATCACGTGTGTGATATCCTCCACGTCAAGTCCCCTTGCCGCGACATCGGTTGCCACAAGAATCCGGACGGTCCCGTGCCTGAATTTCCGCATCACGTAATCCCGCTGCGATTGGGACAGATCACCGTGAAGGGCTTCGGCCTGATAACCGTCCTGCATCAAGGTCTCGGCCACTGTCTGGGTTTCCCTGCGGGTTCTGCAGAAAACCAGGCCGAACATGTCGGGGGTGAAATCCACAATCCTTTTCAGGGCCTCATAACGGTCCTCCTCACGGATCATATAGCCTGTGTGCTCTATGTTCTCAGGGCCCCGATTTCGTCCGCCCACGGTCACTTCCACAGGATCGGTCAGATAGTTCCGAACAACAGCCCCGACCCCCGCCCTCATGGTTGCACAAAAAAGCCAAATCTTCCTGTGCCCCGGCACCTGCCCCAGGATCCTGTCGATATCCTCCTGAAACCCCATGTTCAGCATTTCGTCGGCCTCATCCAGAACGGTGCAGGAAACCTGAGACAGGTTGACCGCCTTCCGTTCGATCAAATCGAGCAACCGGCCGGGCGTGGCCACGATAATCTGAGACCTCTGCTTGAGCAGCTTGGTCTGGTTGGAAATACTGACGCCGCCGTATACCGCAACGATCCCAATGCCTTTCACGTGCCTGGCAAATTTTTTAAGATCCTCCGCAATCTGAACGCACAACTCCCTTGTGGGACACATCACGAGTCCCTGGGGCCGGGGCAGGGTCACATCGATCCGCTGGATCAGGGGCAGGCCGAAGGCCCCTGTTTTTCCGGTCCCCGTGTGGGCAAGCCCCACAAAGTCCCTTTCCCCTGAAAGGAGCAGAGGAATCGCCTTTTCCTGAATCGGCATAGGCGACTGAAATCCCAGATCCTCCACGGCCTTAACCAGTGCCGGCATGAGTCCTAATGTACTAAAGTCCATATCTTTTTCTCTTTCAAAAAAATAGCCGGAAGCGGGATCGTCTATCGCTTCCGGCCTTTAATATTTATAAAAAAACCGCCCAGTCAAATCTGGACGGTATCACACTCACCACCCTCGGCGAGTCGGAGTACCCAAATATCTTGACGATTTCTGCCCGACTTTCATACCGGGTTAAGTGCTTATACGCCCATCAACCAAATCTTTCAATCTTTTTATTATACAGATCAGATGGCAGATCTGGGATTAACCTTGACTCTCGGACTTAACCAGCCTATCTTAAAGAGTTGAAAATTATTCAAATATCTAAGATAGGTCCCTTATCTTGAAAGGATACACCATATAATGGAATTTTTTAAGATGCCTAAACTGCAGATGCCCCAGTTCGATCTGAGCGGGCTCAAATTTCCCAAATTCGAATTTTCCGGGATCAATTGGTCCCATATGCCCAAACTGAGGATCGGCGATGCCGTGGTAAAGTTCCCGATCATTCAAGGCGGGATGGGTGTCGGCATATCCCTGTCCGGATTGGCTTCAGCCGTGGCGAATCAAGGCGGAATAGGTGTGATAGCGGCCAATTCGATCGGCATGCTTGATCCGGCATACTATGCAAAACATCGGGATGCCAATACCAGGGCATTGACAGCGGAGATCAGAAAGGCCAGGGAAAAAACCACCGGCGTCATCGGCGTAAACATCATGGTGGCCGTGAACGATTTTCATGAACTCCTCAAGGTCGCCATCCAGGAAAAGGTCGATATGATCTTTATGGGAGCGGGGCTCCCGATCAAGGGCATCCCGGTCGAGGATCTGAGATCGGCCAATGTGAAAGTCGTCCCGATCGTCAGCTCTTCCAGGGCGGCCAAGTTGATCTTCAACTCCTGGGAGAAAAGATACCGGGACATTCCCGATGCGGTCGTCGTGGAGGGACCAAAGGCAGGCGGGCATCTGGGATTCAAGGAACAACAAATCGATGACCCCGCCTTTGCCCTCGAGGTTATTCTTCCCCAGGTTGTTGCCGAGATAAAGGTTTTTGAAAAGGCCTTCGGCAGGAGGATCCCGGTGATCGCCGCAGGCGGTATTTTTACCGGTGAGGATATCCACCGGGCCTTTAAACTGGGTGCAAGCGGTGTCCAGATGGGCACGAGATTCGTGGCCACCCATGAATGCGACGCGGATATCCGATTCAAGGAATCTTATCTTTCCTGCAAGAAAGAAGATATCGTCATTATCAAGAGTCCTGTGGGGATGCCGGGCAGAGCGATCGGGAATGATTTTCTTCGGGAAATGGCATCAGGGAAAAAACGAAATCTCAAATGCGCCTGGAAGTGTCTGAAGAGCTGCGACAACAAAAAGGCGCCCTATTGCATCTCCCTCGCCCTTGATAACGCCAGAAGAGGCATTCTGAATCAGGGCTTTGTCTTTGCCGGAAGCAACGCCTTCAGAGTAGACAAGATCGTATTCGTGAAGGAATTGATTCAGGAACTGAAAAAAGGGTTCCTTCTGGCTGAAGAAAGAGAGGCGGGAACACTGAAAACCGAATATGAAAAGGCCATTGAAAGACTGGTTTCATTGAAGGAGCAGTACTTGTTGACCGTGAAAAACAGTTTTAGCCTCCTCAAGCAGGAATACGAGAGGGGCACGGAAAAAAGGGCCGAAACATTCAGGGAAGAGTATTCAAAAATGCTGAATGAGATCAGTTCCCTCAAAATAGAGTATTCGGAGGTGGTGGACAGGGCTACCCGGCTGAAAGACGAACTCATAGAGCTCTTTGAGGGCCATTCATTCTTCAACACCCTTCAGCCCGAAGGCGCGTAAAGGCCTTTCCGAACGGTATCCACGAAGCGCCCCAACGCCTTCCCACCCCGGTCACATTACCGGCTTTGAGGGCGCCGACGATCCGTCCTTGTTTCGGTTCACCCCGAGAAAGAATCGCCATCTCCCCTTTTCGGCAGGAAAGAACGTGAAAACAGGCCCCTTCTGTCTTGATCCCCCTGAATTTCGCATTCACCCGATCGCCACTTTCCCGTAGACTTCGATTCAACCTTCAATCCCGGTTTTATTATCCTGAGACCTTCGTTATTAAACCCTTTGACCTTTAGACTTTTTCTTCGGCCCCGGATTGTTGAACCGAAAACCTCGAATTCTTTCAGCCCCGTTTAAGTCCCGGAGAGCACTCATAAAAAAATATTGGCCTTTATATGTTTATCGAGCCTACGCTCGGCTCATGTGACCCCGGCTCCTCACATCCGGGAGCTGTTGTCGCGATTCGACGGGCGTAAATTTTTCACTTTTTCATGTTCCCGGACGTCCCCGATAGGTGCCGCCCATTGACCTTGAGACGGTTCAACGCGACCACACTTCCAAAAATCATGAGGCCTCCGATCCAGAAGCGCGGGGTCGCGGGATCTCCCATAAAAACGATACCCACCGCACCGGTAAAAATGACCTCGCTGGACATGAACACCCCCCCTTCCCATCCCCTGCAATAGAAAAACCCCTGGTTCATCAACAGCTGGGCCGCCACCGAAAAAAAAATGATGCCCAGAATCATGACCCACTCTGTAGGCGTCGACGGGAACAGTGGATGCATGAGGAACTTCGGGAAGGTGATCATCGCACCCATGGTGCAAAAATAGAGATAGATGACGACCGGGCCGTTCTTTTCACGGAGCGACCGGATCAGGGTGACCGTCATCCCGGCAAACACAGCGCCCACGAGTGCCAGGATCTGTCCGAGAAGTCCCCCTGCCATCTGAAAATCGAATAAAACCGCAACACCGATCACCACAAGGGCAATGCACCCGATCTCAAACTTCCCGATCCTTTCCCCATAAATCAAATAGGAAAAAACGGCGGAAAATGCCGGAAAGGAATAAAAAATGACCAGTGCCAGGGATACAGGCAGCAACCGAATCGCCGTTATGAAGGAAATAAATGCAATGGATCCAACGCATCCCCGTATGATCAGCAGGCGGGGATTGAATCCCCTGTATGGATTGCCGCGGCATCCGAAGACGGAGAGGAGGACCACCATGCCACCAAAAAACCTGAAAAAGCCGATATGCCAAATCGTAAAAGCCGGGCCCAGCAGCTTGACAAAGACATTGAGCAGCGTGAACATCAACGCCGCAGAAAGCATTAAGAGCGGTCCGGCTACGGACGCATCCATATGAACCAAGTGCCGTATATTTCCCTGATTACCCATTACAATCGTTGTCTATCCACGGCCCTGATCTGAGCCCGTTTGATCTTTCCGTTGATGGTCTTGGGCAGGGCATCTACGTATTCGATGACGCGAGGATACTTGTAAGGGGCGGTTACGGTCTTCACATGATTCTGCAGTTCTCGAGTGAGCTCCTTCGAAGGGGAAAACCCGGGATTCAACACCACCGTTGCCTTGACCACCTCCCCCCGGACCGGGTCCGGGAGACCGGTGACCGCAACTTCCAGCACGGCGTCATGGGAAACCAGCACACTTTCAACCTCATAGGGGCCGACCCTGTAACCGGAACTCTTGATCAGATCATCCACACGGCCCATGAACCAGTAATAACCCTCCTCGTCGATCCAGGCCTTGTCTCCCGTGTGGTAATACCCGTTTCGATTCGTCTCGGCTGTTTTATCAGGGTCTTGAAGATAGCCGGTAAACAGTCCGACGGGTCTGCCGTCCTTTATATCGATACATATCTCACCCTCCACCCCGGGGGGGCAGGGTTGATCGTCCCCGTCCAGGAGCACGACGTCCCAACCGGGGACCGGCTTTCCGATGGATCCGGGTTTGGGTTTCATAAAGGGAAACGTAGCAATCTGCAGGGTGGTTTCCGTTTGTCCGTATCCCTCGTAGAGAAGCAGTCCTGTGGCCTTTTTCCAGGCATAAAAGACACTTTTATTCAACGATTCGCCGGCCGTCGTGCAGTGCCGCAGGCCGGACAAATCAAAGCGGGAAAGATCTTCACGAATGAGGAAACGGTAGACCGTGGGCGGCGCACAAAAGCTGGTCACGTGGTATTTTTCCAGGACCTCGAGAAGTCCGGCCGGTTCAAATTTGCCCCTGAAATCATAGACAAGGACAACGGCATCGGCCGTCCACTGCCCATAAAATTTCCCCCACACCGCCTTTCCCCAGCCTGAATCCGCTACGGTGAGATGGACATCATCGGGCTCGAGATCATGCCAATACAGGGCGGTGGCCAGATGCCCCAAAGGATAACGGTGGGTATGTTCCACCATCTTGGGGTTGCCGGAGGTCCCCGAGGAGAAAAAAATCAGCAACGGATCGTCGTCCCGCGCGGCATCCTCAGGTCTTGCATATTCCTCATCCGCCCTTGAGCAGAGGGTATCGAAATCTTCCCATCCATCCATTAGCGGCGATGATCCCACTTGCAGGAAACAGACTATCGAGGGACAGCTTGCTCGGCCTGATTGGATCACGGAGGCGACGGAATCCTCGGCGATGACCCCTTTGATGCCGGCAAAACGGACCCTGTACTCGATATCCTTCACCGTCAGCATAGCCGGAGAAGGAACGGCCACGGCGCCGATCTTATGCAGGGCCAGCATGGAAATCCAGAACTCCACCCTGCGGTACAATACCAACATGACCCTGTCGCCTTTCGCAATACCGACTGCGCTCAAAGCGTTGGCCAGACGGTTTGAGGCCCTGGAAAAAAACGCATAGTCATAGGTGCGACAGATTCCGCTGTCGTCGATGTGAATCATGGCCCTGGCAGTGGGATTTATTTCAGCCCTTTTGTCCAAGACATCAAATGCAAAATTAAACCGTTCGGGGAGTGTCCTCGAAAATGTTGTGTTAAAAATTTCATAATTTACCGGTCTGAGTTTTTCCATAAAACCTTTTCTCCGATCTTGTTTTACTCGTATGGTTTGCGTCGCTGCAACGGGGCATGAAGGCATGGACGCGGAATGGGCAGAGCGCCTTAAGACAAAATTTGGGCACGCATTGAACACACTCCCCCCCCCGAATGCTCCGATGCCGGGCCACAGAGGCGAACCCGTCCGCCCCCGGGATGCGTACCCCTGAGAATGCTGACAAGGACGATATGATCGGTTTTATTGCAGGACAAACAAAATCAAGGGCCTATACGGTATTTCATGTGCAGAGGGCTCACGGAATGGCGGTTAAGCTCAAAAAGTGCAGGGAAAGATTGATGAACCGTTAAAAGAATTTTTAATTTTTGTTTTCAACCAAATTAGTCAGAAATGTGTCCCTTGAATTCGGGTCGACCCCGGCGGGTGCCTGCCTTTCCGATAACAACCGTCAAATATGACAAAATGGTGTATAGAATAAAGGCGCCGGATGTGTCAATCCGTTTCATCCGTCCCTGAATCACCATCCAGGCTGGACGGGCCAATTAGGGGGTGGTTTGAGGAGGTCCGCCCTGAGCAAAGGAAAGAAGGGGAAAACATCTTTCAACGCTTTGAGATGGTCAGATAGAAGGTCATGCCCCTTTCCTTCCCCGGTTCCAGCCAAACCTGACCGCCATGTTTTTCAGCTATTTCTCTCAGGATGGCCAGACCCAGTCCCGATCCTTCAATTCCTTTGGATGTCTTTTTCCTGATAAAGGGC
>CAZXWJ010000133.1:0-11603 GCA_964644375.1 uncultured Desulfobacteraceae bacterium
AATTCAGGATCATCGCTTTTTACGAAGAAATAGGGGGAGAGTGTTCGATCCTCGCTTTCAGGTGGTTCTGCGGTCGCACTGAGAGCACTCAAAAGGATACCTGTAAATAGGGCGACGGCCAAGATTTTGTGCATGGATTTCATTTTCCTTTCCTCCCTTTTCGGTTTTGTGGGCCTTTGCTTGCGTTAGACAAGGAGGATTGGAAAAAGTTCCCAAAGAAAAAAAATCTTACCACTGAGACACGGAGAACACAGAGATTACTTCCCTTTTTTTGTTTTCCTGCGCTGATACCGGATAACAAACCCATCCTGCAGACTTTTAATTTTAGTTCAAGTTGATCATACGTTTTGGTGAAAGGGAAAATTACCCGGGGTAGAGGAAGCGAATAAGCACCTGAACCATTTCCCCGGTGTCTTCGGAGGGAGTCGGGAGGGGCGTTTTAAGATCGCCCCATGCTTTCAGGCTGTTGGAAAATATCCCGATCCGGTCGGCCGGAATGTCGACAAGGATCGATCGGGGGGTTCGGGTGTTTTTTTCGTACTCCACCCACAGGACCCTACCGTGGTTCAGCGTGACCAGGTCTCTCACCCTTGGGAAAAGCGTGGTCGGATAGGCCGATGATGGAAGGGGCCGATCTTTGTATGAACGGTCCGAAACACCGAAGGGCACAGGGTCTTCCTTTTCTTCATCAACGGCGTTTGGGACCTCCGCAGAGACTTTCGGGTGGGCCTGCCCGGCAACCGTCACGCCTTTTTCCCTTTTGGTTTCAGCCGGCAGGGATTCAATCGGCTCTGAAGACGCCGACGGTGCAGAAGCCCTGAGCCGAGGCCGGTCCGTTCGGATGACGAGCGCCAGTTCAATGGGGGGGGGCACGGCCTTGTCCTCTTTGTGGTCTTCAACGGCGGGGAGGGTTTTCGAGGCTTTCAGCATGGCGGGCGGCTTTGGCGCGGCAGGCGCGGATTTACGGGCGAGCTTCGCATGTTTTGGAGTCGCGGATCGATGCGGTGCCGGAGAGGTGGGGGCAATTTCCCTTGTCGGTTCTTCCTGTTTTAGAGCCATGGGGCGATGCCGGACGGCATCTTTTGGTTCTTGAACATTGAGGACGATAAAGACCAGAACCGCTGCTGCCACCGCGCCGGCAAATTCCATGGGGATTTTGATCTTGAAGGGAATAAAGAGGGCCCGAGCAAATTTTGAAAATCCGGAAGGCGCTTCGATCCTCCGGTGCAGCTGATCCATGAAATTCGCGGGGGCCACAACCGGATCAAGGTCGCCAAGTTCATCGACCAGCACCCTCATCGAAGCCAGGTCGGCGGTGCAGACTTTGCATGATGCAAGGTGCCGCTTAACACTCGCCTCGGTTTCGGCGTCCAGTTGGCCGTCGATATATTCGGACAGGTGTTTTTTGATTTCCGCACATTCCATTTTATAACAGCCCTCTCAATTTTTTCCTGAGGTCGAGCCTCGCCCTGGAAAGCTTGGATTTTACGGTGCCAAGGTTGAGATCGGTCATGGACGCGATTTCGTCATAGGAAAAATTCTGGATGTCTCGCAGGGTCACAACCGTCTTCTGGTCCGGGGGAAGGGTATCGATGGCCTCCTGAATCCGTCTCATTCGCTCCTGTCTCTCAATATGGTTTCCGGGGGAATCCCCGTTGTCACGGAGTTCAAGGGAAGCGGCGCCGGCCTCATGACTAACAGGGTTATCGAGGCGAACCGTCCTTGCCCTAATGCGGTACTCCGATGAATTGAGCCTGTTCTTGCAAGTGTTGACCACGATTCGGTAAAGCCAGGTCGTAAAGGCCGCCTCGAACCTGAATCGATGGATGGACCGAAAGGCCTTGAGAAAAGTTTCCTGGGCCGAATCATTGGCGTCCTGGAAGTCTCCGAGGAACCGATAGCACATATTGAAAACCCTGTCCTTGTGCCTGATGACCAGGGCATCGAATGCCTTCCTGTTGCCGTTTTGGACGGCCCTGACCAGCGCGGCGTCGTCCTCGGCGCAATCAGGCGTTATTTTGATGGCCTCATTCATTTTTGTTAGACAATAGGATCCCTGAAATGTTCCATGTCAATGTGCGTTTCTGCGGGCGGAATTCCCTGAATAAATCGCCTAATTTGCAAATCATGTCTTTATGGTGGATCAGGGTATCCTGGGTCGTCAGTTCTATGTCGTGAAGGAAGGGGCTTCATTCGTAAGTGAATAGGATCTTTTCCCGCAAATCAATAATGCTTTCGAGAATCGCATCCGGGCCTTCCGCCGCAAGGGTGCCATAATCATCCATGCCCGTAAGGACCCCGATGGTCCTCATTCCGGCAGCCTTTCCGGCGCGGATATCCACATGGGAGTCCCCTACATACACCATTTTATCAGTAGAGAGTTCCAGCCTTCTTCCGCATTCGATCAGGGGGGCGGGTGCCGGCTTTTTCGCGGGGACGTCATCGGTTGTAATAATGACTTCAAACAAATGAGCGACCCCCGCCTCATCGAAGGGATGGAGTTTATCCATGATGTATCTCTTTTGAGTGGACGTGACGAGGGCCATTTTTATGCCTGCTGCTTCGATCTCACGGAGGATCTCGACGGTTCCTTTGATTGGCCGGACATTTTTTCGAAGCATTTCGGACTGGATTTCGGCGATGATCTCAATGCACCTGGCCATGATTTCATCTCTACGCGCGTTGTTTTCATTCGTCAAAACCAGATCCCAGTCAAACAGACCCTCCTTTGCCGCTTTCATAGCATTCGCCCAGGAAACCTGCGGCAGGCCGAGACGCTCAAAGGCGGTGTTGAGCACCTTGAAATGAACCTGGACGGAGTCGATGAGCGTCCCGTCCAGATCAAAGACAACGGCATCCACAATCAACTTGCCATGACTCAATAGACACCTCCTCTAGGGGTATTTTGATGGGGGAGGAGTACGGATAGGACCTCCCTCCGGATTCAGGCGCCCAGGGAGTCGGGTTTTTTGATTTTCACCGTCACACTGCTGCCGTCGCCAATGTTCAAGGTATCCTTGAGCCGCAGGGGGGCCAGAATCTCTATGATATTTTTTCCATGCACGTTGACGTCTTCAGAAGGGACGATCATGGCTCCGGTGACCCCTTCAACGGTCAATGACAGGGTCTTTGCCGCACAAAATGCGGGATCGGGTGGAACCAGGCTGACGCCCGCCTCCCGGCGCAGTGCCTTGAGTTCGGGTAGACTTTGTTTCGAGATTTCAAGATTCAATGTGCCTGGATAGGGCCTGAAGCCCAACTTGTCGTAACACTGCTCCTGCACCCAATCAAGCTGCGTAAAGTAGGCCGCCTGTTTGACCCCGCTCACCACCTTGCCGATCAAGATCCAGTAACTTTGCATCGTTCACCTTATTCCTGAAACCATTTTTTTTTCTGAAAATCATCCGCAGACCCGGGCAGAGAACCCGTGGTCATGGATCGAAGCTTATGGATAATTTCGTGCTCCTCTCCCAGTAAGGGAGCAAGCGATCGGGTGGCCCTCCCCATGGTTTGATCAACTGAGAGCTGGATTTCATCAAGGGCTTCCCGGGGCAGGAGACCATAAGCGTCCACAAGATTGGTGACCCAGTTGGAAATGTCAGCCGGGTCCATGCTGTCTTTATGATAGGCAAAACCCTCCAGAGCACCTGCGGAAGCGGCAAATTCATAGATGTTCTTGTACGGATGCACTACATTTTTCATGGTATTCTCCAGAATGAATTTTCGTGTTGGGAAAAATCTTGGTTCGAACGGGTAGACAACGTTTTATCCTCGGATCCTGCTGACGGGCCTATTGAAGTAAATCAGAGGTTCGTTCGAATCTTTAAACCCCTGGCTTTCGAAGGCAACAGGATGTCGTTCCTATCGCGTGCCCGAACAGAACAACATCCCGGAGATCCCCTGACCCGTCTTTTTACTTCATCCGGGCCAATACCTCCAGCGCATAGTCTACATCCGCCTGAGTATGGGCCGCGTTCAATTGTACACGAATCGTTTCATCTCCCCTCGGGACCACTGGAAAGGTCAGGCCGACGACCAGAACGCCGTTATCAAAAAGGTGTTGAACCATCCTGTGGGTCTTGGTGGTATCTCTTACCATCAGGGGGACGACCGCGTGGGGTCCGGGGATGGATTCAAGACCGAGAGAATCAATACCCCGGCGAAACTGTTGAATCCTCTCGCTGAGGTTCTTCAGCCTCTCCCTTCCTTCCGGTCCGTCGCAGATTTCGAGTGCCCGAAATGCGGCTGCGCAATCGGCCACACTGAGAGGATTGGTGTAGATGTAAGTATCCGCCTTTTGTCGAATGGCTTCAACAATGGCCTCGCTCGCAGACACAAACCCGCCGTTGACACCGAAGGCCTTGCCGAAGGTTCCGACAATCACGTCCGGTTGTGCTCCGGAGAATTCCGGGGTCCCTCTTCCGGTTTTTCCGTAGGCCCCAATGCCGTGGGAATCATCCACGACCGTGATGACGCCATCCTTAAAACGGTTGTCGAAGGGTTCGGCCGTCTGCTGGATCTTGTCGATAGGAGCGCAGTCCCCCCGCATGCTGAAGATGCCGTCGAAAATGATGACGACCCGTTCCACATCCCGAGGCACCTCCTCGAGACATTTTTTGAGGGCAGCCATGTCGTTATGGGCGTAGATGCCTTTCCTGTTGCTGGCAATGTTGGAGATGCGCATGGCACGAATAATACTGTTGTGATTCAGTTCATCGCCGATCCAGTGGGTTTGCTTGTCGCTGACGGCCAGGGCTAGACCGCAATTTGAGGTGTAAGCGGAATTGAAGATTTTGGCTGCGGGTTTTCCGGTAAATGCGGCGATTCGTTCTTCGAGGGCGATGTGATAAGAGAAGGTTCCATCGATAAAACGAACGGCTCCCGGCCCGACCCCGAATTCCTTTGTGGCCTTATCCGCCGCCTCAATCATGGCCGGGTGGTTGGAAAGCGAGAGATAGCTGTTGGAATTCATTCGGATAAATTCCCTGTTCACACCCTTTAGCAGATAGCGCGGTCCGTTCACACCGTCTGCAGGAATGTACCCGACGATGATACGTTCCGGGGCCTTGGCTCGTCCCTCTGTCTGCAAGGCCTGAATTTCTTCCATTAACGCATGATCCAGATTTTCTGTAGGCATCATTTTCTCCCTGCTTGGGGCCTTTTAATCTTATATGGTTATTGAATCGTTGACGCGTTCCCCATGAGCTGCTTGACCTGTTCTTGAATTTGAGTAATCTCCTGCAGTGGGAGTTTCAGGGTTCCCGTAGACGGGGCGTTCTCCAGATCGATGGTTTCCTGCCCGTTCAGTGTGTGACCCAGGGCCTTCGCTATAAGGTTCGCCAGATGAACAATCATAAGTTCCTTTGAGACGTTGTCGGCTTCTTCAACCCTGTTATGGTACTGAGAAATGTAAGCGTATTCCGAGGAGAAATTCCACTTTTTCAGGAGGGAGGCACCAAAGACCCCATGATAGATATTCAGGGTTTCTATCAGCTCAGGCAGATCAATGGCCTGACCATAGATGCCCTTTGTGTCCATTTCAATGGCGATTTGGAGAAGTAGAAGCTTTCCAATATCGTGAAGGAGTCCCATCGTGAAGATTTCATCGGGCCTTTTCATTTGCATGTGGTTTGAGAGAATCTCAGAGGCATAGGCGCAGGACAGGGAATGTTCCCATAACTTTTTCAGAATGCCTTTGTACTTAGCGTTGCTTGTTGAATAGAGACTGCGGTTGGAAATGATTTCCACGTAATTCTTGGTCGTCTTTAGACCCAGGCGGTTGATGGCCTGCTCCAGAGTCCTGTTCGGTGTTACACCGCAGTAGTAGGGAGAATTGGATATGCTCAAAAGCTTGGAATAAATCCCCATGTCCTGCTTTAGGAGAGCTGTAATATTTGAAATGGCCGCGTCCTCTTCCATCAAATGACGAAACTGGATATTGATCTTTGGGTAGGAAGGGAGATTGATCTCGCCCCGTTTGAACCGTGTGGTGATTGCTTCAATCAGCGTCGCCTTTTCTTCTTTTGCAGAATCGTCAACAAGACTTTCGTCGCTAGGTGAAGTTTCCTTTTCAAGCTCCGAAACGCGCCTCTTCAGGGTGACGATGGTCTGCTTCATCTCCTCGCGTTCATAGAATTTGCTGATGGCCTCCTTGATGGAATAGTTGAGAAGGTCATAGTACCCTGCGGTCTTTACAAGATAGTTGTAAGCACCCAATCGAATGGCTTCGATGGCGCATTGAGGTTCATCCGGCGATGTAACCATAAGCACCGGTACATGGATCCTGCTTAGAACCTCGGAAAGAAAGTCAATTCCGGAATGTTCCGTGAAATTGTGGTCCAGTACGATCAAGTCGCATTGATCCTCCAGGCCGGTGGCCGGATTTTGCGATATCATAACGCGGACATGGTAGTTATCGCACAAAATATTTTTTATTTTTTCGCATTCAATTTCGTTACTGTTGGCGACAAGAACGGATCTCATTTCCTGCAACCCTCCATCTCAAGGCAATTTTGTCCAAAAAGAAACTTTTCGCATTCGATATTCTCGGTTCGATATGAAATTCTTCCGCTACGCTTTTTTTAAGAAATACCCGGTCAAGGGATACCCGTCGCAATAATAGAGGGTCATCGTGGGGGCAGTCAAGGGGTAAGTCATGGGATTTCCGCCCCAAACCCGAAATGGTCCGGTTTTTTAGGCATTATCAAAAGCGCAAGGGTCGTGCCGATTCACATCGTGTCTATCCTTGCCCTACTTGGGGTGTCTGTCAGCAAACAATGCAATTTTTCCCACTTTTTAACCTCAAATAGGACGACGAATGGTCCAATCTTGACCATTTTTCATTGCCGAATTTTTTTATGGATGAGAGTATAAGATATTTTGTGGGGTGCAGGGTGTCCCTTACCTGCCTGAAGAAACGGTGGCTGTCATTCACACACATTCGAAGACGGCATAAACAAAGCGTCCAATAAAATGAAGGAGGTTTGCGATGAGAAAGTGCTTACTGGTTTTGATCGCCCTGTTGTTCGTCTTTTCTTCAGCCGGCGTGGTGTCGGCTAAAATGGTATTGAAGTTCGGGCATGTGGCCCCACCGATGCACGGGCAACAATACGGTTGTCTGGCTTTTGCCGACCATGTGAAGGAAAAGACCAACGGAGAGATCCAGATCGACGTTTTCCCCATGGGTCAGCTCGGAGGAGAGAGATCCATGGCGGAGCAGGTTCAGGGTGGAACCCTGGATATGTGCGCCGTGACTTCGGCGGTTCTCTCCAACTTCGTCCCGCAGGTGGCCCTGTTTGATTTGCCCTTTCTATGGCCGAACAGGGAAATGGGATACAAGGTCCTGGCTGATGCGGAACTCCAGAAGATATTCTTCGACCTCTTTCCAAAAAAGGGGATGGTGGCCATCGGATACACGGAAAACGAAATGCGGGATCTCACGAACATCAAGCGGGCGATACGAAGCCCTGAAGATCTAAAGGGGCTCAAGATTCGGGTTATGGAGAGCCCGGTGTACCTCGACACCTTCAGACAGCTCGGCGCAAGCCCTGTCCCCATGCCCTTTCCTGAAATCTACAATGCGTTGCAGCAGGGAGTGATCGATGCCCAGGACAATCCCATTATGACTTCCATCATGATGAAATTCGTGGAAGTCTGCCCCCATGCCACAATGACCCAGCATATCCTCACGGAGTGCCCGGTGATCGTGAATATCGATCTCTGGGAAAGATTGACCCCGGAACAGCAAAAAATTTTCCGGGAGGCCGCCGAAATCGGTATTCGCGTGAATAGAGAGAGAAACAGGGATCTGAGGGAAGGCCTGATCAAAAAGTCCGAGGCCAAGGGGCTCAAGATTGTCCGATTGACAGAGCAGGAACGCGATGCCTTTAAAAAGGCCGTCATGCCCCTTCATAAGAAATATGAGAAAAAAGTCGGCAAGATTCCTCAAAAAAAGGAATACGGAAAGTATGCCGGAATGACCTATTACCAACTCATCCAGGAGAAAATCAAGCAGTACCGGTAGGGATGATTTGAAGATCGAAATCTGCACGTTTTCAAGTCGCGCTTGAAAATTTTATCCAATCGGTCTTGTATCGGGGAAAATAAAGAATCCCGGGCTAATAATCATAGATTCCGGTGTAGCTTTCAGGGGTGATCTTTAAGAGTTCATCCCTGGTATCTTGCGAAACGTCGAGCGTTTGGATAAATTCGGCGATAGCCTTTTGATCGACGGTCTCATGAGTTCTCGTCAGGTCCTTGAGTGCTTCATAGGGTTTGGGATATCCCTCACGTCGCAAAATGGTCTGGATGGCCTCGGCCACGACCGCCCAGTTGCCGTCGAGATCGGCCTTGATCGTCTCCCTGTTGAGGATCAGCTTGTCGAGTCCGCGTAATAATGATTTCAGTGCGACCAGTGTGTGGGCCATGGGGACCCCGATATTTCTTGTCACGGTTGAATCGGTCAGGTCCCTTTGCAGCCTGGAAATGGGCAGCTTTGCGGCAAGGTGTTCGAACAGCGCGTTGGCTATGCCGAGATTCCCTTCCGCATTTTCGAAGTCTATGGGGTTGACTTTGTGGGGCATGGCGGAAGATCCTACCTCGCCCTCCTTGATTTTCTGTTTGAAATACGCCATGGAAATATAGGTCCAGATATCCCTGCACAGGTCCAAGAGAATAGTATTTATTCTCTTGAGGTTATCAAAAAACGCGGCCGGATTGTCATAGTGTTCAATCTGGGTGGTGACCTTCGAACGGCTCAGTCCGAGAATATCGTTGACCAGATGGTTTCCGAATTCGATCCAGTCCACATCAGGATAGGCCACGTGATGGGCGTTAAAATTACCGGTAGCCCCTCCAAACTTGGCCGAAAAGGGGATTGTTTCAAGGAGTGTCGTCTGGCTTTTCAAGCGGTCTACAAAAACGTAGAATTCCTTTCCCAGGCTCGTTGGAGAAGCGGGTTGTCCGTGTGTCCTTGCAAGCATGGGGACGTTCTTCCACCGGGTCGCGCAATGCCGCAAAAAGGCTGAAACCTCCTCCAGGACGGGTCGGACTTCGTCGTTCCAGGCCTCCTTTAGCGACAGGGGCACCGCCGTGTTATTGATATCCTGAGATGTCAGACCGAAGTGTATGAATTCCTTGAAGGTCTGAAGTCCGAGTCCATCAAATTTTTCTTTGATAAAATATTCCACCGCCTTTACATCGTGATTGGTGACCTGCTCCAGTTCTTTGACGCGCGCGGCATCGGCGTTGGAAAAATGTCTGTATATGTCCCGTAAGGATTCAAAACGATCCCTGTCTAATCCGGTCAGCGGGGGAAGGGGGAGTTCGCACAATGCAATGAAATATTCAACCTCGATGCGCACCCTGTATTTGATCAAAGCCCCTTCCGAGAAATAATTCGCAAGCCTCGATGTGGCTCTTCTGTATCGTCCGTCAACCGGCGTTATTGCACTGAGAACTGTAAGGGTCATGGTCTCTAAACTCCATTATAAAACTTGATTCAGCTTATTTTCGTTTGCGTTTTTTCGCGATGCTGTATGCTGCTTTTCAAGATATATCATATTTATGCCAAATATATGAAGGATATCGCAAGCCCTTTATGACATATGAAATTTTCCGGATCAGGATGCCCCCAAAAAAATCCTGATAACAATAATGAAATGCGAATTGGTCGGCGGATTTGGGGGCGATTTACCGAAGGCGTGCATCCCGGTCATCCCGGCTGATCATTGGGCCGCTCTTCGGTCACCTTCAGAAGGTCTTCTCTTATGTTTTCCAGGCGATCCTTTCCCTCAAGTTTCTGTCCTTTCAGGTCCTGCACATAGAAGATATCGGCAATCTGATCCACTTTCGTGGCGATCTTGGCGATCCTGATGTTGATGCCGTGGACAAAAAGGGTTCGAGTGATTTCATAGAGAAGGCCGACCCGGTCATCCGCAAACACCTCGAGGAGGGTGAAAAAGTCGGAGGTGTCATTGTCAAACCCCACCTTTGGAAGGCGGGAAGCGGGCTTTTGCCTGTCCAGGATCGAGGGGCGTGTCTTTTGTGTCAGACGCTCCGACAGGTCGAGGTTTGCGGCAAAGAGATCTTTCATGTTATTTCTAACCCTTTCCCATATATCCTCCGGGTGAATGGGATCCAGGGGATCGGTGACCCTAAAGATATCTACGGCCGTGCCGTCCCGCCAGGTGTAGATGTGAGCCGTGAGGATATTGATGTTGTTCAGGGCCAGAATTCCCGTGATGTCGGAAAAGAGTCCGGGCCGGTCCCTGGCCATCAGGGTGATTTCCCAGGAGCCCTCGGCCTGTTCTTTTTTTGTTTTCAGACAGAAGTCAGTAAAATCCGAATCTTTGAAGGATTCGCCCAGGTCCTTCAGCATCTCCAGGTGCCGCACAATGGCCCGAACCGGGGTTTCAAGAAGGTATCGCGGGGACATGGCCTCCAGCAGGCGGTCAGGATCGGGCAAGTCTATTCTGAGGGCATGGCGGCGCACCAGAGAAATGTTCTCCTTGACCTTTTTTTTGACCAGGGGTGTGGCCAGTTCTCCTTTTTCAAGAATATGAAGGGCCTTGAAGAAGAGTTCCCGGACCAGGCTGGCGGTCCATTCATTCCATGCCTTGGGTCCCGTGGCCATGGAGTCCGCCCAGGTCAAAAGGTACAGCATTTTGAGGCGATGAATATCCCCGATGGTTCTCGCGCAATGAATGATCGCTTTTTCATCATTGAGGTCCCGGCGTGTGGCCGTCTTCGCGAGAAGGAGGTGGTGGCGGATCAGAAAAAGTACATCCTTTTGCAGGTTGCGGTCATAATGAAAACGCTTCAAGATTTGTGCTGTAATGGCGGACCCTCTGAGGGCATGATCCTTGCCCCTTTTGCCGATGTCATGGAACAGGGCGGCGAGAAAGAGGGGTTCCGGTTTTGGCACGTCTGCCATAATATCCACGAGAAGAATATCCTTCTCCCCTGAAAGGGTCTTGAGGTGTTGGAGGGCCTTGAGGGAATGTCGTCCAACGGGAAACACATGGTAGGTGTCGAATTGAACCCTGTCTTTGATCTCACGGTATTCGGGGATAAAGGCCTCCAGAAACCCGGTCTCGAACATTTGATCCAGGATATCAAAGGCAAGGGGGTGGCGGATAATGTCGAGGAACATTTGAACCGCTTCCCCGGATGTCCTGAAGGCGTCGTCTATGAGGTAGAGAAATTCTTTGACCAGCCTTTTCGCCTCCAGGCAGAGGGGACTGCCGGTTTGGGCACTTTTTTCAAAGATCTCCATAAGAATTACGGGGCGAGATAAAATGTTTGTGGCTGTTTTGAAGCCGATCTGTCCGTGTTCGATGCGGAAATTAGGCGAGTCGGGCAGGGGATCCGCTTTCGGCTTTCGGGGTCGTTTCGTTTCAGGGGAATGCGTGATAACAAATGAGCGGTAAAGAGATTTCACGGCAGCCATGGCTGCATGAAGATCCCCGAGGAACTGCTCGACAGCCGGGAAACCCGGTTTGTTCCGGTATCCCAGGCGCCGGGCGATCGGTTCCTGATATTCGAAGACCAGTCGATCGGTTTTTCTTCCCGTCAGGCGATGCAAATGGTTGCGGGCCTGCCGG
>CAZXWJ010000134.1:0-11369 GCA_964644375.1 uncultured Desulfobacteraceae bacterium
CGGCGACTTCTCCTCTGATATATGAGGAGGCCTCGTCGATCTCATCCATGCTCATACTGCTGGGCCCGGTGATGTTCATCAAAAGTCCCTTGGCCCCGCTGATGGAGATATCTTCCAGCAGGGGACTGTTCACGGCCTCCTTGGCCGCCTCGACGGCCCTGTTTTCCCCACTGGACCTTCCTGTACCCATAATGGCCGTTCCCATCTCCTGCATGACCTTCTTGACATCGGCAAAATCAAGGTTGATGAAACCGCTGCTCATAATCAGATCCGAAATTCCCTTTACCGCATGAAGCAGGACATCATCGGCCCGGACGATAAGATCCCTGAAGGAGGAATTCTTCTCCCCGATGGCCTTGAGGCGCTCATTGGGAATAATAATCAGGGTATCCACTTCCTTCTTCAGCTTCTCGATGCCCTCAAAAGCCCGGGTCATCCGCTTTTCCCCCTCAAATTTAAAGGGTTTGGTCACCACGGCAACGGTGAGGGCACCACTTTCGCGGCATTCCCGACCGACCACCGGAGAAGCCCCCGTACCGGTTCCGCCGCCCATACCGGCGGTGATAAAAACCATGTCGGCCCCTCCGACAGACTCCCTGATCTCCTCGATACTCTCTTCAGCGGACTGTCGGCCGATCTCCGGGTCGGCACCGGCCCCAAGTCCCTTTGTGACCGTCCCTCCAAGCTGAACCCTTCGAGAGCAACTCGAACGCTCGAGATCCTGACTGTCCGTGTTGGCCACCATAAAATCAACACCTTTGAGCTTGGCAACGATCATGTTATTGATGGCATTGCCCCCAGCACCCCCGACGCCGACAACTTTGATCTTGGCATCGTATCGATCTCTTTCTTCTACGAATTCAAACTGCATGGATCCGTCCCTCCTTTTTAAAATTCGCCCTTTTGCCTTTTTTTGCCTTGCCTCCTAAGAGGAGTCCTTGTCCGGGGCAAGCGGTCATCCTGCCGACCGTCCATCCCGGTTGTTACCCGCTTTTCATGTCTCACAGAGGCCACGCGGAGATCACTGAGCGTTTTTTCTCAGCTTTCTGCACCCTGTAAGAGTTCGATAAGCACGAAAATCCCATACCAAAACGTGAGGATTGAATAACCTCGGATTCATAGACATCAAACTGAACCTTGACGGTTGAATGCTGATAGCCTCTCCCTCACTTTCAAACCACATCTTTGAACCACTTTTTCATCCTCTCCATGACGCGAGAAAAAATATTGGAATCCCTTATTCTAAACTTCTTACCCTCCTTGTTCCGTTTCGCGCCGTAGATGACCAGTCCAACGGCCGTGGCGAACATGGGTTTGTTGACCACGTCCACCAGTCCGCTGATACCCTGGGGATATCCGGTTCTTGAAGGAGCGTTGAAAATCTGTTCAGCGATCTCCGGGATCCCGGGGAGTTCCGCCGAACCGCCCGTTACCACCACACCCGAATTAATGGTGTTTTCAAAGCCAGATCGGACCAATTCATTATAGGTGAGGGTAAAAATCTCCTCCACCCTCGGCTCCAGGATCTCTCCCAGGATCTGGCGGGACATGACCCTGGGTTTCCTTCCACCCACTCCGGGAACCTCGATCGTCTCATCTTTTCCAATCATGGAGGAAAGAGCACACCCATATTTCATCTTGATTTTTTCCGCTTCGATTCTCGGTGTTCTCAGACCGATTGAGATGTCATAAGTGAGATTGTCACCGCCCAGGGCCAGGACCGATGTCTGCTCTATCGTGCCCCTGGAAAAAACGGCCATATCCGTTGTGCCCCCCCCGAAATCAATGAGGGCTACGCCCAGTTTTCGCTCTTCTTCAGAGAGCACAGCCTCGCTTGAAGCCAGGGATTCCAGCACAATATCACACACGTCCAGACCGGCCCGGTTGCAGCACTTGATGATGTTCTGTGCGGAGGTAACGGCCCCAGTCACAATATGTATCTTGGCCTCCAGCCGCACCCCGGCCATGCCGAGGGGATCCGTTATACCGTCCTGCTCATCCACGATAAACTCCTGGGTCAGAACATGGATAACCTCCCTGTCCATGGGGATGGCCACGGCGCTGGCGGCTTCTATTACCCGGTCGATGTCCTTCTTTGTGACCTCTCTTTCCTTGAGGGCAATGACGCCGTGGCTGTTGAAGCCCTTTATATGCCCGCCGGCAATGCCGGCGTAAACGGAACTGATCTCACAACCGGCCATGGTTTCTGCTTCCTCTATGGCCTCCTTGATGGAATTCACGGTCCTTTCGATGTTGATCACCACGCCCTTTCGAAGCCCTTCGGAGGGGTGTGTTCCGATGCCTATAATCTCTATCGTGTCCGCCCGTATCTCGCCCACAACAGCACATATTTTCGTTGTTCCGATATCCAAACCTACAATGATGTCAGCAGCCATATTTCCGCTTCCCTATTACCCTTGACAGATTCAACCCTTTCTAAAAGAAACAACCGCAGCATCCTGGTAGTTCAAATTTATGCCTTTCACCATTCGAATGCGACCGGTATCCTTGAGGTGTTTCACCAGTTTTCGCAGGTCTCCTATTCTCCTGCTCAGTTCACTTCCCCTGAGTTTGATTGCCAGAGGAAGTGAAGAGAAGTAGAGCTCGATATTGCCGTCCCTTTTTACATGGATCTCCGACAGCTCATTTAAGGACCAGGGGGTCTCTTCTTTTTCAAGAAGAGTGAGGACTTCAACGGCGCATGCCAACCGCTGGTTACCGTCGATTTCATCCCTACCGATTCCCGTGATGATAGGATAATCAAGCTCCCCCGTTTTTTCCGATTCCGTAAAGACCTCCCCCCATCGATTCATGTAGTACAGTTTGTCTGAGGCAACCAACGCCCAGGCCTTCTCCTTTTCCACCCCTATGATAAGGGTATGGGGGAATTTTTTTTCGAGATCGACCTGTCGAATCCACCGTTGTTTTTCGATATTCTCTTTTATTTCATTCAAATCAATCGCCAACAGGCTCATGTCTCCCTGAAGACCGATCGATTCCAGCAACCCGCCCTTTTCTTCCTCCTCGAGACCCGTCACCACAATCCGGTCGAGACGCAAATAGGGCGATTTCAGGAGACAATCATACAGGTAGACAAAGAGCAGGCTGATCACCACAAGCCCGATCATGAGACATGAAAACTTGGCCAGGCAAGACCCCGCGACGGAAAAAAATTTCCACACGGCCGAGAAGTTTTTCTTTTTCCGGGCCGTCTGTCGTTTCTGCCCCTTCTGGCGTTTCATGGAAGATCCTCTGTAAAGCGTGCTCACCGGTCTTCCCGTCCCACGATTTTGATTTCCGTTTCAAGTTCCACTCCGGCTGTTTTTCTAACCGACCGGCGGGCCATATCCATCAAAGTCAGAACATCTTTTGCCTTTGCCTGCCCCACGTTTACAATAAAGTTTGCATGATCCTGAGAGATCATGGCCCCCCCCACACGTTTTCCCTTTAATCCGGCCCTTTCAATCAGTCGTCCCGCGAAATCATCGGGAGGGTTTTTAAAGACAGAACCCGCACTCGGGAAGTCAAGAGGCTGTCTTTCGCGACGTTGCCGAAGATAGCCTGAAATACCGGCCGCCACACGTCCGGGCTCATCGGGCGTCAAACCGAAGACGACCTTCAGGACAATACTTCCTGCGGGGATCGGCAAATTCCGATAGGAGAACCTCAGATCAGAACGATCCGCCCAGGAAAATTCCCCCAGACTGTTTGCCGTCTGTAACCCTTTGACATGCATCCCCACTTCTTTTCCCCAGGCTCCGGCATTCATGGCGACCGCACCACCGACGGTTCCCGGGATACCCGCGAGAAACTCCAGGCCTCCCAACCCGGATTTTTTGCAGAATTTGAGAAGATCCACGACCGTCAGCCCTCCCCCTGAAAGCACCAGGGTCTTATCCGCCTCATCGCAATTAACGGTCCCCATCTCCCCTTGAAGAATCATGGCGACACCCGGGATTCCACCGTCTTTGACCAAAAGATTGCTGCCCCTTCCAACCACCAGAGAGGGGAGTTCTTCTCTGTGGAGAAAGGATAAGAGTTCCCTCAAGTCTTTTTTTCTTTGAAGAAAGCAGAGGGCATCCACATTACCGCCTACCCGGAAGGTCGTATACTCCTTCATGGGAGAATCGAACCGCACTCCCTTACCACAAATCCGAACCAGTTCTTCTTTCTGCCGTTCGTCCATGGGTACCCTGATGATCACATCATGCTCAGGTGCTTTTTAAAAATGCTTCGCCTATTCGATGAATATTTCCGGCCCCCAGAGTCATCACCACATCACCCGGTTTGGCAACCTGTAAAAGGACCTCCAAGATCCGGTCCTGGCTCTCGCAAAGGACCACTTCCTTGTGGCCATGCTCTTTGATGCCTCGATACAGCCACTCCGAATCAACCCCTTCAATGGGTTTTTCTCCCGCCGGGTATAAGGGGCCCACAAGAAGCATGTCCGCATCATTGAAACTGGTCACGAACCGCTCATAAAGGGCCTTTGTGCGGCTGTACCTGTGGGGCTGAAATACCACGATAAGGCGTCTTTCCGGCCAGCACTCCCGCGCGGTTTCAAGCGTGGCGGCAATCTCCGTGGGGTGGTGCCCATAGTCATCCATGACAAGGACACCCTGTTTGTCCCCCTTGAGGTGAAAACGCCTCGCCAGACCTCCCAGATTTCTAAGGCCCTTTTTGATGTCTTCGATTTCCATTTCCAGTTCGAGCCCGACGGATATGGATGCCAGGGCATTCAGGACGTTATGGTTGCCCGGCATCCCCACGACGACCCGGCCCAGGGATTCATTGCGGAGAAGGACCTCGAAACTGGCTTCCAGTTCTCCTCTTTCGATATCCCTCGCCCTGAGATCCGCCTGTGAGGTCATGCCATAGGTAAAACACCTCTTTCTGAGTCTGGGAAGGATCCCCTGGATCTCCTTGTTGTCCAGGCAAAGAATGGCAAGGCCGTAAAAGGGGATTTTGTTGATAAAATCGACGAAGGTATTCCTGATGGCATCCATGTCCCCATAATGATCCATGTGCTCCTGATCGATATTGGTGACCACCGCGATGGTCGGAGAGAGGACTAAAAAGGACCCGTCGCTCTCGTCCGATTCGGCCACAAGAAAATCCCCCTGCCCCAGTTTGGCATTGGAACCGCCCCAGATGTCCAGTCTTCCCCCGATGACCACCGTGGGGTCGAGATTACCGCTGGTCATGATGGACGCCACCATGGAGGTGGTCGTCGTTTTGCCGTGAGCCCCGGCGATCGAGATGCCATATTTGAGCCTCATCAACTCGGCCAGCATTTCCGCCCGGGGGATGACGGGAACGGCCCTTTCTGCGGCTTCCAGGATCTCCGGATTCGCCCCTCCCACGGCAGAGGAATAGACGACCACATCGGCCCCTTCGATATGATCCGCCCGGTGGGCCAGATAAATCCGCCCCCCCAACTCGGAAAGCCTTCTGGTTACGGGCGATTCCCTGGTGTCGGAACCACTGACTTCATAGCCCAGGTTGAGCAGAAGTTCGGCGATGCCGCTCATACCGATGCCGCCTATGCCGACAAAGTGAATATGTTTTGCCTTACCGAATGTTTTCATAAAATTTCCGTTTTCCACGGCCCGTTTTCTCAGGTTCTCATTCCCAATTTTGACCGTTTGGCTTTTTGACACGCATTCAGGCATAGGCCATCATTTTTCCCTGAATCGTCACATCGTAAAGACCCTGAAACACACCGACCCCTCACCGCATCATCTCGATGAGATGGTCCACGATCACCCCGGTCGCCTCGGTCCTCCCTGCTGCCTTTGACCGCTCGCCCATCTCCTGAAGGGCCGCATTGTCCTCCATGAACTTCAAAAGAAAACCGGCCAGGATCTCCCCGGTCAAATCCTTTTCAAGCAACATATCGGCGCCTCCGGCCTCAACCAACACGCGGGCATTGGTCTCCTGATGGTTATTTGTTGCGTAGGGATAGGGGATGAGGATCGCCGGTTTTCCCAGGGCGGCCAGCTCCGAGATGGTTGTCGCGCCGGCCCGGCCCACGACCATATCGGCCCGCCCATAGGCCTCGGCCATGTCTTCGATAAAGGGGTTCACCTCCCCCTGGAGTTTCTCCTCCTGATAGGCATCGACGACCCGTTCATAATCGATCTCTCCGGTCTGGTGAATCACCTGCGGTTCTTTCCCCATTTTTTTGAGGACCCCCAGAGCGACCACGAACGCGTCGTTTACGGCTCGGGCCCCCTGGCTGCCGCCGGTCACCAGGATCGTAAACCTCCCGTTCCCTTTCACCCCGGACGCCCCAACAAGCAGTTCTCGACGGACGGGATTGCCTGTGCGAATAAGGTTGCCTCCAGGAAAGTGCTCCCGGCTCTCCTCAAAGGAAATAAAAACGCGATGCACGATCCGGCACAACAAACGATTCGTAAGCCCGGGATAGGAGTTCTGCTCATGTATGGCTGTCGGGATTCCCTTGATCCTCGCGGCCAGACACAAGGGCCCGGCGGAGTATCCTCCCACCCCAAGGACCAGATCCGGCCGAAATGCTTTAATAATCCCAAAGGACTGGAAAAGGCTGTAAGGGAGTTTCATGAGTACCTTGGCGCCCTTTTTCCACCCCCGTCCCTTCAGGCCCTCGATGGCGATGGAGGCCTGTTGAAACCCGGAACGCTTTAATATCGAGGATTCCATCCTGCGCCGCCCCGTAACAAAGAGGATGTCGGCCCGTTGAAACCGCCGGCTGATTTCCCTCGACACGGCCAGCCCGGGGAAGAGATGTCCACCGGTCCCACCACCGGCGACAATCATTCTGACCTCTTTTTTCTTCTCCGAATTCAGGGTTCTATCTCCTTGCCGAAATACTTAGAAGCATCCCGATCCCCAAAAGGCTGACAACCAGTGAGGAACCGCCGTAACTGATGAGGGGGAGGGTCAGACCCGTGGTCGGGAGTAGACCCATGACGACCCCCATGTTGATCATGACCTGGAGGCCCATGAGACTGGTGATGCCCAAGGCCAGATAACTGCTGTAAAGGTCCCTGGCGCTTAGTGCTATCTTTATGCCGCGGACGATCAGCACGCTGAAAAGGCCCACGACAAACGTGAGCCCGATGAGTCCCAGTTCCTCCGCCACAATGGACAGGATAAAATCCGTGTGGGGCTCCGGGAGATAGAAAAGCTTTTGCTTGCTGTTCCCCAGGCCCACACCGAAAACTCCTCCTGAACCGATGGCCAGAAAGGAATGAATAATCTGAAAACCGAGACCGTGGGGGTCCTCCCAGGGATGAAGAAAGGTCCACCACCTTTCCAACCGATACCCCTCATGCCATATCAACCAGATGACAACCGGTGAAGAGGCGAATGCCAGCAAGAACAGGTGCCACAGCCTGACGCCCCCCACGAACAGGAGGATCATCAACCAGCAACCCATAATAATACAGGTGCCCAGATCCGGCTGGAACAGAATCAGGCCCATGAAGAGCCCGGCGACCAGGATGTGGGGGATAAACCCCTTGGTGAAAAGGGCCATTTCATTGCTTTTTTTCGCCATGGAGTAGGCCACAAAAAGGACCAGGGTCATCTTTGCCAGTTCCGACGGTTGAAAAGCAAAAAGTCCGAGAGAGATCCATCGGGTGGCCCCGCCCACCTTCATGCCCAGTCCGGGGACGAACAACGCAAACAAAAGCAGAAGGCTGATACCAATCATGGGATAGATCACCTTCCGGTAAAGCGCAACGGGGATATTCTTCACAACAATCATAAGAAAAATACCAAAAAGGCAAAACTCGATTTGGCGCTTAAGAAAGTAATAGCTGTCTCCATATTTGTGGGCCGCGATGGATGAACTCGCGCTGTATATGGTCACCAGACCCAAACCCAAGAGAAGAAGGGTGGGAATGAGGAGCAAATAGTCGTAGCCCCTATGTCGTTTGGTCTTGGTCCCCATGGCCTAATTTCTTCACCGCCTCTTTAAAGATCTTTCCCCGGTGTTTATAATCCGTGAACATGTCGAAGCTGGAACAGGCCGGTGCCAGCAGGACCACGTCATCGGGGTTCGCCGCAGCAAAGGCCGCCTCCACGGCTTCGGTCATGCTTTCCGCCGAAACGATCGAAACAACACCCTCCAGGGCGTGTGCCAGAAGGGGTCGTGCCTCCCCCAGAAGCACGGCCTGTTTCACTCTCGTCCTTGCCGCCGCCACAAGAGGCCCATAGTCTCCGCCCTTATCCCGGCCACCCGCGATGAGAATCACCGGCCTGTCGAAGCCCTCCACGGCCCTTGCCGCGGCTTCCACGTTGGTGGCCTTTGAGTCATTATAAAACTTGATATCATGGATCCGACCCACAAATTCCATACGATGGGGCAATCCGAAAAAATTGTCGATGCTCGCCTGTATGGCCTGATGATCGATGCCCAGAAAGAGTCCTGCCAGGACGGCGGCCATGAGATTTTGCAAATTGTGGTTTCCAGGCAAAGGGAATTTTGCCACTTCAAAGGCATCAACCTCCCTCCCCGGCAAAGATGCCGTCAATTGACCCGCTTCCATGAAGGCATGCAGACCCTTTCGTCTTTGCATGCCGTAGCGAAGAACGGTCGTCCCCCCGCCCGGCCTGACACGGGACAACCGGACGTCCTCATCGTTTAAGATGACGACATCTCGTGCCCCCTGGTTCTCAAAAATCCTGAGCTTGGAGGCCGCATAGGCCTCATAGTCCCGGTACCGGTCCAAATGATCCGCAGAGATATTCAATATCAATGAAACATGAGGACAGAAGGTTTCCATGGTATCCAGTTGAAAACTGCTGACTTCGACTACGACCAGATCGGCCTCGGGTTTTTCGAGGATACAGTCCATGAGCGGGGTCCCGATATTCCCTCCCACAAAGACACTTTTTTTTGCCCTTTCGGCCATAAAGCCCAGAAGGGCCGTAACCGTTGACTTCCCGTTTGTCCCGGTGACGGCGGCGATGGGGATATTTATCAGTCTTCCGGCCAGTTCCATTTCGCCCAGGATGGGAATGCCCGCCTTTCGGGCGGCCTTCAGCGGTCGAATATCGAGGGGAACGCCCGGGCTGACCACGATCATCTCCGCCCCAAGAAAGGTCTCTTCCCTGTGACCGCCCGTTTCAAGAGCCGCCCCAAGTCGAAGGATCTCACCCACGGAGGCTTGATCCAGTTCACTCTTTTCCCTGAGCTCACTGAGCGTCACCTTCACGTCCTGTCCGCACAGATAGCGACAGACCGAGAGTCCCGATTTTCCAAGACCGACGACAACCGTTTTTTTGTCGTAAAAAGCCATGCCGCATGCACCCTTAGCGCAGTTTTAACGTACTGATGGACAGCAATGCCAGAACGATGGAAATAATCCAGAAACGGACCGTCACCTTTGATTCGGCCCATCCCTTGAGTTCGAAATGGTGGTGAAGAGGGGCCATTCTAAAGATTCGATGCCCCCCTGTGAGCTTGAAATAAGCAACCTGAAAAATTACCGAAAGGGTCTCCACGACAAAAAGGCCGCCCACCAGAACCAGAACAAACTCCTGTTTGGTCATTACCGCAACGGTTCCGAGAACGGCGCCAAGGGGCAGGGAACCCACGTCGCCCATAAAAAGCTCCGCAGGAAAGGTGTTATACCAGAGGAAACCCAGTCCCGCGCCCACCACGGCCCCGCAAAGAACGGAGAGTTCACCGGCTCCCGCCACATAGGGAATCTGAAGGTAACTCGCGATTCTCACGTGCCCCGCCATATAGCTGAAGACCAGGAAACTGGCAAAGGCAATGTTGATGGGTCCAATCGCCAGCCCGTCCAGGCCGTCGGTAAGGTTGACGGCGTTGGATGTGCCGACAATGACAAAGACCGCCAGGGCGATGTACCACCATCCGAGATCCGGAGACAGGGATTTGAAAAACGGGAAGTACAATTTAGAATCAAAACCCGCATGCAATTCCAGCGCGACGGCGACGATCAGGGCCACCAGAACCTGAAGGGAAAATTTCGTCTTGGCTCGAAGTCCCTTACTGTTCTTACGCACCACCTTGAGATAATCGTCCGTAAAACCGATCAGACCGAAACCCATAAAGGCCAACAGGGCCAGCAGGACATAGACGTTTCCGGCCTCCGCCCAAAGAAGCGTAGAGGCCATAACCACCGGCAGGATGAGGCAACCGCCCATGGTGGGGGTCCCGGCCTTGTCAAGATGGTTGGGGGGGCCATCCTCACGAATGGGCTGTCCGACCTGAAGGATCCTGAGCCTCCGGATCCCCCACGCCCCGATGATGAACATAAGCACCAGGGACGTCAGAGTAGAGAGGATCGTCCTGAATGTGATGTAGCGGAAGACATTCAGCCAGGAGAGATCTCCATGGAAGAGGAGGATCAGTTTATAGAACACTTATCATCCTTTTTCTCCTTTCCTAGGAAAGGGCTTGGGCTCTTCTCAGCCCGGAATTCCGGGACGGGGTTAGGGCCGAAGAGACCACATCAAGAAAGTTGCCCAAGGGAAAAGGCTTATGCAAAAGGCTGTAAACGGGGGGCATATCTCCATCGAAATCGGCCCTGTCCATGGGCCGTCCGGTCATCAGAATAACCTTTTCCCTTCGACCGGACTTTTTCATGGTTTTCAGCAGATCCAGCCCATTCAGACGCGGCATATCGATATCCGTAATGAGCAAATCAAAACAACGCCCCTCCATCCGGTCCAAGGACTCCCTTCCGTCCTTGGCCAGGGTAACATTGAACCCCTGGTTTGAAAGCACTTCAAAAAGCAGACTTCTGATGCCCGCCTCGTCATCCACCACCATTATTTTCTTTAAAGAAGCCATCTTACGTCTTCCCATGAATAGATCCCTCCCGCCCGACACGCAGTGATGTTGCCCGTTTTTAAAATCGTCCTGATCTCACGACATCACCGGAAAAAATTTGAAGACTTATCCCCCGAAGGTAGACAGCGCCCGCAGTCTCTCAACCACCCTCTCGAGGGCCATTCCCCTGGACCCCTTGAGAAGGATACAGTCTCCCTCTCTCATTATTTCTTTTATGTAATCAGCCATGGCCTCATGGCTCACGGCGATCTCCATCCTTTCGGGAGAAAGCCCCCCCCGAAGAGCACCCTGCGCCGTCGCTTCGGCATGTTCGCCCATGGCTACGAGATAATGAACACCGATCTCCGCCGCTGCTGCGCCGGCTTGCGTATGGGCGTTTTTTGTCTCCTCACCGAGTTCCAGCATTTCCCCCAGACCCGCGATCAAACGCCCTTGCCCGCCCGAGAGGGCTTTCAGTGCATGAAGGGCGGCCATCAGTAGAGACGTGTTGGGAATAAAGGTATCATCCACGAGCGTTACGCCGCCTTCCAGTGAGAAGAGCATAAAACGTCCGGGGATT
>CAZXWJ010000135.1:0-11368 GCA_964644375.1 uncultured Desulfobacteraceae bacterium
CTCAATCTCGTCAGGCTGAATCAGTACGGTTGTCCGGTGCCGCCGGGGTTCATCGTCACAACGGAGATCTTCAGGTACCGGGAGATTATCGATGATTATGCTCCCACCGTCGAGAACCTCAAGGCCCAGATCTCGCGGGAGATCTCAAAGCTGGAAAAGATTTCAGGCAAGACCTTCGGTGATCCCCGAAATCCGCTGCTCCTGTCCGTCCGTAGCGGCGCGCCCATTTCCCAGCCCGGCATGATGGATACCTTTCTTGACGTGGGAATCAACGAGGATGTGGTGCAGGGCATAATCGCCCGGACCAAGGAGGTCTGGTTCGCCTGGGACTGCTACAGACGATTCCTGCAGTTCTATGGCATGGCCTATGGGCTGGACCGGAACGATTTCGACGATGTGATGTCGGCCTCCAAGAAACAATGGGACGTGCCGCACAAGAGGGGATTCACCGGCGAACAGATGAGATCGGTCGCATTGCGATACAGGGGACTTATCCTGGACAATGGGATTCGAATCGAGAAATCGCCCTTTGATCAGCTCTATGCGGTCATCTTTAAGGTTTTTGATTCATGGAACTCTTCAAAGGCCCGGACCTATCGACGCATTATGAGCATCTCGGACGACTGGGGAACGGCGGTGACCATCCAGCAGATGGTTTTTGGGAATTTAACCAAACAATCAGGCTCCGGGGTATTATTCACCCATAGCCCGAGGTTGTCGGAGGGTGCGGTCAGACTTTGGGGGGACTTTTCCCTGGGGAATCAGGGTGAGGATGTGGTATCCGGTCTGGTGAAAACCCTGCCGATCTCGAAAATACAGGCCGAGATGGAAAACAGGGAAGGGGATCTCACCTTGGAGACCCATTTCCCGGAAACCTATCATACGATTAGAGAATTGGCCAAGGATTTGATCTACAATAAAAAATGGGGCCCTCAGGAAATGGAATTCACCTTTGAATCACCCTTGAAAAAGGACCTCTTTTTCTTACAGACCAGGGATATGGCCATACGGGAGAGTAAAAAGGTCCTCTCTTTCGCCCCGTCGCCCGACAGCGAGCACAGGCTCATGTGTCACGGCATCGGTGTGAGTGGCGGGGCCATGACGGGCAGGCTCGTCTACAACCAGGATGAAATCCGTCAATGGCGGGAAAAGGAGCCCGACACCTCCCTGATCCTTGTAAGAAGCGACACCGTTCCCGATGATATCGCTGAAATCTACGAGAGCGACGGCCTCCTCACGGGACGGGGCGGGTCCACGTCACACGCGGCCGTTGTGGCGCACAGACTGGGCAAGACCTGCGTGGTGGGTTGTGAGAACCTCACCTGCATGGAGAAGGAAAGCAGTTGTTCCTTTAACCAGGTCTTTCTGAGGTCGGGAGATTGGATCAGCATCGATGGTCGAGAAGGGTCTATCTATTTGGGAATCATGAAGATTAAAGAGACGGAAAGGCTCTAGTGCGACACCTGGAGATTCCCCTGACCCGTATCTTGTTGCCCTCGCGTTTTTTTACCCTTGAGAGATGAGGGGGAAGGCGCGAGGTGACTTGAGGCAGGGTATGAAAAATAAACGAAGACGTCAGATCAAGGAGGGAAAGACAGAGAAATGAATATCGGTATCAATGGCTTGGGTAGAATCGGTAAGTTGACGCTGTGGCACCACATTGGTCGGAAGTATTTTGACGAAATCGTGGTGAATATCGGAAGAGAAGCGGGTACCTCACTTCATGATGTGGCCCATTATATCGAACGGGACTCCACCTATGGATCGCTTCAGGGATATCTTTACGGCCACAGGGGCCGAAGGGTCATCTCCGATGTGGATGAAAAGGGTGGTACGATGATGATCGACGGGGTCAAGGTGCATGTCTTGCGCACCTTTAGAAACCCCAAAGAAATTGAATGGGAAAGACACAATGTAAGCCTGGTTGTCGATACGACCGGACAGTTTCTTGACCCCACATTGCCTCACGACCACCCAAAGGGATCCGTGCGGGGTCATTTTGAGGCAGGCGCACGAAAAGTCGTCGTCTCGGCACCCTTTAAGATTAAGGACAAGGGCAAGGCCATGCCGGAAGATGTCGTAACCACGGTCATGGGGGTCAATGATCATGACTATGATCCCCGACGTCACAATGTGGTTTCAAATGCTTCCTGCACGACCACCTGTCTGGCCCATATGATGAAACCCTTGATCGATCATTTCGGTTCAAGGAGAATCCTTACGGCCTCCATGGCGACCATTCATGCAGCGACCGGGTCCCAGCAAGTCCTGGATCGACTGGGAAAGGCCGGTGCGACGGACCTGCGCAAGAACAGGAGCGTCCTGAACAATATCATCCTGACATCGACGGGGGCGGCGACCACCCTGGGGCTGGTCATACCGGAGATGAAACAGATCGGCTTCATGGCGGAGTCCGTGCGTATCCCTACGAGTGCGGGGTCTCTTGTGGTCCTCGTGTTGAATTTTCTGGAGGAAGTCGGATCCCATCAGATACGCAGAGATACGATTAACGGCATTTATAAGGCCGCCTCGGAAAACGATCCTCATGGTTATCTTCAGTATACGGAAGAGCAAAATGTTTCGGTAGACATTATCGGCCTTCCGAGAGCCGGCGCCATCATTGAAGGGCATGAAATCCATACGCGAACGGCGGAAGTTCCTCTCGATCTTGATAAGGTATGCAGAATGCAGGATGGAGGAGGGGCAAAACCAGGCGGGGGCATCGTCAGCATTGCCATCACCCAGGCGGTGATCTACGGATGGTACGACAATGAAATGGGTGGTTATGTCAATATGCTCGGAGACCGAGTGGTGTCCGTAGCAGAAAATATGTAGTAAACTCGGAGGAATTGAACCCGTATGATTTTTATCGGTAAAGTAGTGATTGTTTCACTGTTCACCCTTGGGCTTCAACTCATTTTTGCTGAAGGGGCCTGGGCATGGGGTCCGGCCGTTCATACCGTGATAGCATCGCGGATGCTGGGAGATCTGGGGCAACTTCTCCCTCCCATTGCTCAAGCCATCCGGTCTTTTCCCTTGGAGTATCTCTATGGCAGCCTGGCCGCCGATTTTTTTGTCGGCAAGGGCCAAAAACCAAAGGAGGGGCACTCCCACAATTGGAAGACGGGTTTCAGGTTTTTGAAAGAAGCCAAGGATGAACAAGAGGCATCCTATGCATACGGGTTCCTCTCCCACCTTGCCGCGGACGTCATCGCACACAATTATTTTATTCCGAAGCTGATTCAGCGTGTCACACCATGGAAACGTATGGGACATCTTTACTGGGAGGCCGTGGCGGATTGCCTGGTCGGACCCGTGTACATTCGAATCGCCAACGAGGTGCTCAGTAATGAAAAGTTGGGATGCGACGAACAACTCAAGGCTGCGGTCGGAAAAAAACGGCCCGCTCTCAAGGCCCGGCGGCGGCTTTTTACACAATCGGTGAAGCTGTCAGATTATTTCAGCGGTTCACAGGCCAGATTCCTGGTCAACAGGGGGTTGGGCGACCATACTTCTCCTGAATCCATTGGGTTCATGTTGGGCCTCAGTTATCGTCTGGCAAAGGATTTTCTGAGCCACCCCGAATCCTCACCCTGCCTGTCCTATGATCCCATTGGGAGCAGGAATTTGCTCCTGGCCAGTCAGAAGGCGATTCGTTCCAGACTCTTCGGGATTCCCCGCCATACCTATCGATTCAAGATTGATCAGGAGTTGCTCGACGTCTGAGAAGATTATGGCCTCCATCAGAATACTTACCGAAAATGTGGCCTCAAAGATCGCTGCCGGGGAGGTTGTCGAAAGACCCGCATCCGTCGTACGGGAATTGATGGACAACAGCATCGATGCCCGGTCCGACAGGGTTTTTGTGAAAATCTCAAAGGGGGGAAAAGATCTCATAAGGGTTAGCGATAACGGCGCGGGGATGAACCGGGACGATCTGCTGCTGTGTGTTGAAAGTCATGCGACCAGCAAGATCAGAGAGGCCTCCGACCTCCTGACGGTGGAAACCCTCGGGTTCCGCGGGGAAGCCCTCCCGAGTATCGCCTCTGTTTCCAGAATGGAGATCACCTCCAGGCCCATGGACCAGCTCGTCGGGTACAGGTTGAGACTGGCGGGCGGCAGGATGAAATCGATCGATGAAACAGGTTCTCCCGCAGGAACGGTTATTGCGGTCAGAAACCTGTTTTACAACCTGCCTGCCCGGAAGAAATTTCTCAGGACGATTCGTACGGAAACCGATCAGATCACGGAGGCCTTCTCGAAAATCTCACTGCCCTTTATCGGGACCCATTTCAGACTTGAGGAGGGAGACAGAACGATTTTAAACCTCCCGGGTTCTGAAAATTATCTGAATCGTCTATCCGTTCTCCTGGGTCGAAAAATCGCGTCCACCATGCGTCAGGTCAGTCATGATTCAGAGGGTATGAGGCTCAAGGCCTTCCTGGGCGCCCCTGATCAGAGCCGGGCCAGGGGGGATCGGATCCTGGTCTATGTCAACAACCGAAACGTCAGGGATCGAATGATTACCAGAGCGGTTATGGAAGGATACGGGCAACGCCTCATGAAGGGACGGTATCCTCAAGTCGCCCTTTTGGTCGAGATCGACCCCTCCCTGGTTGACGTCAATGTCCATCCTACCAAGCAGGAGATTCGATTTCGCAATGCGCCGTCTTTGTATCAGCATTTGGTATCCCTCATCGGCAGATCCTTTGAAAAAAAGGTCCATCCTGTCTCTGAAACCGTCATCTCCCGCAAAGAGGGGACCGACGGTCAGGCGCCGCCTTTCGCAGGGATGCCGTTGGCAGAGCCCTTGGGTCGGTATGCCGGTGCGGGGCAGGAGACGGCCCCGGGCGAGGTGGGGGTCCCCTCCATTCAGCGGGGTTTTCTGGAGAATCGTCCTCGAATTATCGGCCAACTCAAGAACACCTACATCCTCTGCGAAACCGAGGAGGGGTTCCTCATGGTTGATCAGCACGCAGCCCATGAAAGGATTGTCTATGAAAGGCTGAAGAAGGCCTTTCTTGAATCAGGTATAGAAAGCCAGGCGTTCCTGATCCCTCCCCGGCTGGAGGTGTCCGTAAAGGACCGGTCGATCCTTCTCAAGAGGATTGAACCCTTGCGCGAATTGGGCTTTGAAATTGAGTATTTTGGCGGGAATACTTTTTTGGTCAGAACCGTTCCATCCCTGCTCACGGATCTGCAATGGGAACAGTTTCTGCAAGATTTTATTCCCATCATAGGGGAAGAGGGGGATCTCACACAGGGGCCTGCTTTAGAGAGTTTGCTTGCAACCATGGCGTGTCACGGGGCCATTCGCGCGGGGAAAAAAATGTCCCAGCAGGAGATGGACTTGCTCTTGAAACAGTTGGAATTGACCGATGTGCCCACGAATTGTCCCCACGGCCGGCCCGTATCCAGGGCCTTCAGCACGCTGGAAATAGAAAAGATGTTTAAACGGGTGGTTTAAGGGCCGTGAAAGGTATAAGTGCCGAAAGTTGGAAGTGACCAACCCCTGAACCTTTGAACCCCGGAACCCTGATGAAAGATAAAAGACAAAAGATTGTTGTTATTGCCGGGCCGACCGCATCCGGGAAGAGTGCTCTGGCCGTTGAGATCGCCCGGCGATTCGGAGGTGAAATCGTCAATGCCGATTCCATGCAGGTATACCGGGGCATGGATGTGGGAACGGCCAAGCCGTCGGCAGAGGACCGGGGAAATCTGCCGCATCATCTCTTTGACGTCGTGAATCCCGATCAGGAATTCAACGCAGCGATCTATCGTTCCCTTGCGTTGCCCCTGCTGGAAAAAATTGCCGGACGTAACCGCTTGGCCATGGTCGTAGGGGGGACCGGTCTCTATATCAAGACATTGCTCGGCGGACTCCTCGAATGCCCCCCTTCTGATCCGGCATACCGGTTGGCGCTGAACCGGGAATGGGATGAGCTGGGCCCTGCCGAATTGCATCGCAGGCTGGAGAAACTCGATCCTGAATCGGCTGGAAAGGTGCATCCCAATGACAGGGTGAGAGTTGTTCGAGCCCTGGAGATTTTTCGTCTTACGGGGAAACCGTTTTCTCAACTTATCAGGAAACATCATTTTCAGGATAGACCCTTTCGGGAGTTTAAAATTTGTTTGCATATGGATCGGGAACAACTGTATCATCGCATCAACGAACGCAGTCGTTTCATGTTTGAAAGCGGACTGATCAGAGAAACGGAGGGCCTCCTCAAGATGGGATATTCCCCCGATCTCAAGCCCATGAACTCCCTGGGATACAGGCACGTGATAAACTATCTTCACGGTATCTGGCGCCTGGATGAGGCGGTTACGCAACTCCAGGTGGATACGAGGCGTTATGCCAAGAGGCAGTTGACCTGGTTTAAAGCCGATTCTGAAATGCAATGGTTTCCGGTTGAAAAAAAGGAAAGAATCTATCGGAAAATCGAGTCATTTATCGATTCGCGTTCCTGTTTGGAGACGGCACCATGAAGTGCGGTAAACTGTTTCTGAACGTTGTCTTCGCCTTGTTTGTCTTTCTGTGGCCGGTTACGGGGCGTGCGCAGCATTACATACAGGCCCTCGAGTACGGAAAGATCGATTGGACGCACGGTATCATCGAGGCCACCGGAAGAGGTCGTCCTCCCGGGAAGTCGGACAATCCGGCACAAGGCAGGGCTGTTGCCAAGGGAGAAGCGATCAACAGGGCAAGGCAAAACCTGTTGAAGATTGTTGAAGGGATACGGATAAATTCCAAAGTCCTGATCAGGGATCTTCTATTTGAACAGCAATCGACCCGTGAAGCTCTCCTGGGGCTCATAAAAAAAACCCCTCTTGTTGATGTGAGCTACGGGAAATTCGAAGAGGTGAGTGCCACTGTGATGTTGGAGACCCGAGGGAGGTTCACCGATCTGGTCTTGCCCGGAAGTTTTCGAAAGATCGATCCTGTGCACCAACCCGGCACCGCTGTCGGCAATGCGGGTTCCTCCTTTTCCGGATTGATCATAGACTGCCGGGGATTTCATGTGAAATCGGCGATTGCACCTCTGGTCATCGACGAGGAGGGGAAAGCGGTGTACGGGCCTGCCTACATCAGTCGGGATCACGCGGTAAAAAATTGTGTTGCGGGCTATGCCCAGGACATCGAGGCGGCCAGGGGAAACTCGAGGGTCTCTGAAAACCCGTTAATCATCAAGGGGATCAGACAGTCCCAAAGCGGCGTCTCCGATGTGGTCATCAGTAACGCCGATGCAGCCAAAATAAGAGGAACGGCCAGCCATTTGAGCCTTTTACAGAAATGTAAAGTGGTCATTGTGATTGACTGATTCGGGCCTCGTTTGGATATCGTCCTTTTTCCAAGGAATGAACAGGGAGCCGAAAATCATGGAAAAGAGACTTCCCGCTCGTATTTTAGCGGGTCTTTTGATCGCGTTTTTTTCGATCGTCCTGGGTCTTGGTTGTACCTCGGACCGAATGACGAGAGAGCCCTTTCTTGATTCCCCCGGACATCACGTCGAGAGCGGATTCAAATTGATGGAAAAAGGGCGGTTAGGGGACGCCGGACGAGAATTTGCATTTGCCCGACAACTTGATCCTAAATATTCCCCCGCGCATAGGGGCTTGGGGTTGGTCCTTGGCCTGAAGGGAGAGTTTCAGTCAGCCTTTGCGGCCATGGAACTCGCGCAAAAAAACGCGGTCAGCGAGGAAGAGGAGATCCTTGCTCAGGTTGGTTTCATTCGCCTGTACACCATGAGCAGGAAAGAGGGTTGGCTTCGGGCAGCGGAAGACCATTTTGCATTGGCGGAGATCATGACAAGGGACGATCCGGCCGTCTATTACTATATGGCCATGGCATACGAAATCGGCGGTCGATTCGGCGATGCTGAGAAGGCCTTCAGAAAGGTGTTGGAGATCAACCGATTTTTTATGATCGAATCCTATGATCACTTGAAATGGATTAGGACTTTGGAGCAGAACGGGCCCGAAACCGAAAGGGAAAAGAAGTAGCCATCCTGAATGATGTCACGAGGGCGCAAGTGGCAGGATGTCTCATTTATGGATTGAGACCGGCATTAAAGGGCTCAAGGACATGTTTGGACCATGATTTCATCTCGTGCCTTGGTGCGGAAAGAAACCGGAACACAAACCTTATATTTCCATTTGAAAAAGAGGAGATGCACTTTTGATATTCAATCATATCCCGAGAAGCCTCTTAGTCCCCGGTCTTATGGGGTTGGTCTTCATTTCCATCTGGTTGTGTCGGCCTCTGAATGCCGATGCACACACCGAATCACTTGAAAAGGAGATCCTATCCATTGGAACCGGAAAGATTTTCAAAGGAAATCTGGCAGGGGCAAAAGAGGCGGCTATCGGAGATGCCCTGAAAAAAGGCGTTGAGAGGGATTTGGAGCGGCGTCTTGGACGGCAGGGCATGGTCGACAGTTTTGCCTCCATTGTCCATGACATTTTACCCGGAGCGAAGGACGCGATCGTGAATTTCAACATCCTGGCAGAAGATCAGGCCGGCGACCAGTATACCGTGCTGGTCCGTCTCAAGGTCAATGACAAACTCATGGAGGAGAGATTGAGGGGTCTCGGGGCCCTCGCCGTGAAAGGATCACCCATCAGGGTCCTCTTCCTGGTTTCCCATATTGAGCCTCAGAAAAATCGTGCGCTCTACTGGTGGGGTGATCCAAGGAGTGATGCACCCCTGAGCCCGACGGAGTTGGTGCTTTACAGAATTTTCGAAGAATATGGCTTTAGCCCTATAAACAGGATGTTGAACATCCCTGAGAAACAATTTTCCGATGAGATGAAGGCCCTGGAGTTGCCCTTTGCGGAGGCCGTTCGTTGGGGAGGTGTATTGTCTGCCAATGTCGTTGTTTTGGGAAGATGCGAAGTCATGGAGGGCCAGTCGGTTTCCGTGAACCTTACGGCCGTTGATTCTAAGACATCGACCGTCCTTGGGCGGGAAAGCCGGATAGAGCGTATTGATGGCGGTTCCTCGGATCCCGGGAGGGAAAATGATCCGGTGACAAGGGCCATAAGTAAAGCGGTTGCCGAGTTGAGCCCCTTGATCTTTGAAAACTTCGAATCCACCGACCGGGAGATTTCCCAATTTGAAATGACCCTCGAAGGTTTGCAGAGTCTTGGACAGTTCAGGGAATTCAAGGCCTTCCTGCAAAATGAAATACCTGGCGTCAAGGCGGTCACACAGACCAGAATCAAAGGAAAATCACTCACGGTACGGATCGATTTTTCGGGGGAAAAAGAGCATTTTCTGGACATGGTTTCTGGTTATGAGCGGCTTCCCTTTCAGGCGGAGATGACGACATCTGAAGCAGGCGAGATCCTTTTTAATATAAGGTAGATTCCATGACGGTCCCCAATCTCATCACAACTATCAGAATCATACTGGCACCCATTTTTATTATCTTCGTGATCAACGATCAGCTCCAATCCGCCCTCGCAGTGTTTGTCCTGTGCTGTGTGACCGACGGGCTCGATGGCATGGTGGCGCGGCTTTTCAGGCAGAAGAGTAAACTTGGAGCCTATCTGGATCCCATTGCCGACAAAATCCTTTTAGTGTCGACCTTTATAGCCCTTTCCGTAAGAGGTCTTCTCCCTCCCTGGTTGACCGTCACCGTTATTGCCAGGGATGTTCTTATCCTCTTGGGCGTGTTGGTCCTTTTTTTCGCTCGCCTGGAATTTGCCTCGATTAAACCCACCATGGTGAGCAAAATCACCACATGCTTCCAGTTTGCATCCGTCATCGCCGTACTCTCAAGAGGGTACCTCTTCACGCTGCCTCCGGGGAGTTATAGATATCTTTTTTATTCAACCGCCCTTTTGACCATTAGCTCCGGCCTTCATTACATGCATTATTGGTTCAAAGCGATGGGGGAGGGCAATGCGTCTTCAAAGGGAGTAGGTCTCAGCATGAATAAAAGGATTAAAAAGGGGACATGAAACACAATTGGGCTTGACATCTCCGGGGGCAATTGATAAAAAAATAAAACATAGGCACGTAGCTCAGGGGGAGAGCACTACCCTGACACGGTAGGGGTCAAGAGTTCAAATCTCTTCGTGCCTACCATGAGGAAAAACAAAGGGATAACGGTTTTATTCGTTATCCCTTTTTTGTTTAATGAGGGAGAGGGGACTCGATCATTTTACCTTACATTCGCTGGGTTCCATGCCCCACCAATCCTGCTCTTGCCCCTTCTTTGCATCTTCCGGAGCACATTTTTTGTAACTGCCCCAGCTATATTTCAAATGATCCCAGTTTTTATACAGCGAGTCATGCTTCCAAAATTCGGACTCCGACAGGGAACTGCAGCCGGAAAGCAAAAAACCAAAGGCAGCCAGCAGCAAAAACTTTTTCATAACGTCGTTCCTCCTTTTTATGAAATTCGTATTATTGGAAAGGCAATGAATAACAATTGATTGGGCTAAGACTAACGACTTTAAGGGATCATCTGGAGGTTTCTGATCCCTGAATATATTGTAAAAGTATAGTCGAAAATAACAGAAAGGGCAAGCCGAGCAAGGGCCCACTGATTCACCATCAAGACATCATTCTGTCCTGTACGTCGCGGAATTGCCTTTGGTCTGAAAAAACGAGATATAAACGACCTTGTGTTTGGAATTAGTTGCCCTTTGGGCTCTAAGAGGGTATATTGTCAATTTTTTATTGACAACTAGCCCAAAATAGATAATAAAAATAGAAACATAATAAACTATAGGCATAAAATTAAAGGGGTCCTCATAAGAGACTGCGAAAAGTCCTTATCGGGTTGCCCTGAGAAAGATACTATTACATTCATGAACCCTCACAAAGAGAATGCAGATCTTCGCAAAAGGGGCGTTAGCTCACCGGCGAGTCCGAAATTTTAAATGGAATACCAACGATAGGCATCCGAGGAGGTTTGAAATTTGCTTTGGGTGCCTTATTTGCTTTCTAAGACAGAAAAATGAAAAAATATAAAATACACCTCAAGGGGCAGCCGCTCAAGGAGATAGAGGCGGAATCGCTGACAGCTCTTGAAGCATTGAAGGCACTTAACGGCAAGGGACTGCACAATATCGTAGCCGTGAACGCGAATGGTGAGAAAAGGGACCTTTTCACTTTGGTGGATACTGAAACGGAACTTGAACCCATCTCTCTGGATTCTGAGAAGGGGCAGGAGATCTTGCGCCATAGCATCTCTCACGTGATGGCCATGGCGGTCAAGGAACTCTTCCCGGGAGTGAAAGTGACCATAGGGCCGGCCATTGCAAACGGTTTCTATTATGACTTTGACTATGAAAGGCCGTTCAAGGAAGACGATCTGCCTAAGATTGAAGAAAAGATGAAGGAAATCATCAAGGC
>CAZXWJ010000136.1:0-11153 GCA_964644375.1 uncultured Desulfobacteraceae bacterium
GCCCTTTTGAGCATTGGGGCCACCCTTTCTTTGGATCTCCTCAGATCCCATCTCCGCCTGATCCTTGTGACCGGATTTTTCAAGCTCCTGGTCCTTCCCGGCCTGGGTCTCCTGGTGTTTATTTGGTTCGATGTGCCGTCCCCGCAGTTTCTTCCGGCCATTATCCTCCTCGCTTCTCCCACCGCCACCGTGACCTACGTCATGGCAGGGGAAATGAACGGCTCGCCGGACCTTGCCACAGCGGCCATCTCATTGACAACCCTGATGTCCTGCTTGACCTTTGTTTTTTGGCTTGGATTACTGTAGGCGCGTAGCCTTTGGGTTGAATATGCTGCAGTGCTAAGGCAAAATAATATTTGCCACAGACCCACACGGACTGACACGGACTTTTCATCCGGCCGACTCCCGCGACAAGGCAAATCCTTTCACGGGACAGGATGGCCGAATGAAAGGGTCATCGCTTCGCGAAAAATAGCTCATGCGTGAGTTATCACCCGAAGGGACGCCCGTTTTCCTTTGCCAATGCTTGCCCAGTTTAATTCTGAAAGGCCAATTAACAGGGGTCGGCAAAGGAAAAAGTCCGCTTTTGCTTGCCTCGCCATAGCCTTAGCGAAGCCGAGTCTTCGTGTGTCGAGTGAGCGAAGCGAGCCACGCAAGCGGGATAGGCTCGCGACTAATAGCCCTTGTCTCTAAGGAGAGTCGAAGATCCCGTCTTCAGCGGGATTAGGGAAATGACAGGCAGCCGTGGGATTCTTGAAAAAGTGGTCATGGCATGCTGCCTTTGCCGTTAGGAGTGTTTTTCCATTACTCCAATACTCCAGTACTCTATCACTACGGGGGTCTTGAAATTCCGTTCTCTTTATTGGGATCGTTTTCCTGATGAAGGTCGCGGAGCGACACCTCAACTTTAGTCACTCGACACTTTAGGCACTTGTAACTATTATCCCCCCTCTGGGGTCAACCCAATACCTGCCTCTTTGAGTTCGGATATTTTTTCTGGGCGCTCGAAGTGGGACAGGGCGGAGAGATGGTCCCGTGTATCGGATTCCAGGGCAAGTAATTCGTTTTGAACGGCTGTTGTTTCCTGTCCCCATGAATCAATCAAGGATTTTTTCATCTCCTCGGCAAGCCTGCGGACGGCAAGGCGAAGGCGTTTCCTGTAGCGGGCATAAAAACGAAAGGCGAGAATGAGGTTGAGAACGGCGTAACTCCCCAGGGCGGCAAGCCCTTTGCCGCTGAAAAGATTTTGAACTCCCGTGACCAGGAGAGTAAGAATATTGGCGGGCCCGGGGCTCATTAAAACCCTTTGCCAGGCGTCCCCGCCAATGGCGAAAAGAAGGAGGATGAAAAGCACCAGATAAACGACCCTCTGCCAGACCCTGAAAAGTCTGAAGGTCGGTAATGGGGGCGCGGCTGCAAAGGATGCGATCGTTTCAGAAAGGTTTCCTCGAAGGGTTTCAAACCGTCGTGTCGGGTTCAGAATGCCTTTCACTCGTTTTTGAAAGGTGGTGGGAAGACCCTGCTGAAGGAGGGCATGCCTCATGTTCGCTTCCATCCTTTCCATTCGTTTTTTAAACCCTGCCGCAATTTCGGTTGAAAGATTGGACTTTGAAAGGTCGAGAACAGGCGAATGATCCGCTGGACGTCCCTTCTGAAAGGCCTGAAATAAAAGGGCAAGCCCATAACCCGGCCCAAGCAGAGGTCGGGCGGCCCCGAAAGGATAGACCGCATCCGGCCTCACTTCTTTTTCCGTTTGAATCGCGATAACCTGTCGCCCCGCTTCAATCCACTTGGTGTTCTGTTCCCGGAGTTCTCTGATAAAACCGTCAAGGAGGCCGTGAAATTTTTTCAGATTGAGGGTTTCCTTTTTAAAGGCCTCGATGAGCCGGTGGACCTCCGCATCCAGGTTGGCCGCTTTGATGGTCTGAATCTGTTTGACATCCCGTTGCTGAAAAATATGTCGGCCGAGGGCCGGGAGCTGGTTCCAGGGAGACGCCTGATCCATTGCAAGCCCTTCCTCTGAGGAAACGGCGTAAAGAACAGGGGAATCGATCCCGCTCTTTCGGACGTATCCCTGAAAGGTTTTCATCACAAGAGACATTTGCCGGTACCCTTCTTCCCCTGCCCCCCCTTGAAAGAGAAGATCAACCTTGTTCAGAACAAAAAGAAAATTTTGTTTGGCCTTGGGCACCCCCGCCAGGAAGTCATAGAATCGTCCATCCGCATATTTTTCCGGAGATGTCACCCAGACAATGACGTCCAGGTGCTTCAGAAAACGCAGGACCTGTTCCTGATGTTCTCCGATGAGGCTGTCAAAGTCCGGAAGATCACAAAGGAGAATCTGTTTGATCGCATTCCCTTTGTGTGTGATTTCTTTCCAGGGCAGATCCTTCAGGGAAGTCGTTCGTATCGGAGGCGCTTCATGATGCCGATAAACCAGCACATGGTCTGTGTGGGGCCTTCGTTGGCTGGCCGAAGCGATTTTTGTCCCTGCAAGGGCATTCATGAGAGTCGATTTGCCTACCCCGGTACCGCCGAGAAGGCCGATGGTGAGGTGCTCGCTTTCCACTTCGGCGAGTTTGAAGGAAATTTTCGAGGCGGCCGCCCGGATTGATTGGCTCTCTTCGGGAGAAAACGAAAACAAGGTGCCCTGATCGAGAAGATTGCGAATATGATCCAGGTCTCTTTCGAGTTTTTGCACTGCATGGTCCATCGGTTTTGTCCCTATTTAGTCTGTAGGCTAAAGGCTATCAGTTTCCGAACCCTTCGCTATCCGCGCATTGATCGAAGCTGGGCGCCCAAAACCTTCTCGGCTTCCCAAATACATTTCTTCTTTGGGGAATTTCCTGGTTGCTCGATATGTGATCACGCATATTCCCTTCCTGCGGAATTGTCCTAGAACTTGCAAAAAATGTCTCATTTCTGAATTGAAAACTCACGCGTGCCCGAATTTCATTCCCGGATGGGCACTAGCTGAGTAGTTACAAAAAAACTACAAATGAACTAGCTCGACCTTTTACCTTCGGCATTGAATCCTAGACCTCCGGCAGGCCGGCATATAGTGTCTTAAGGGTTTGCCTGGTTTCGGGAGAAGTCATCAGGACGTTGAGACATTCTTCATACCGCTTCTTTTGAAGACGCAAGACTGAAAGGATGCCCTCCTGATAACGGGCGGCCAGTTCACGAGCGATTCGCTGGATTTCGTGGTAGGCAAACAATTCAACGGCCCCCTTGGTCACGAAGGGCGCAAGGGCCGAATCCAGGGCCGCATCCAACACGGTGAATCCACCGCCTACGACCGTCTCAAAGGACAGTATAAGAATGCCCCAAAGGATAGATGTAGAGTAGATGCCCCACTTCTTACCCTGGGGTATTTCCCTGGACATTTTCTGGAAGGTCTCCTCCAGCCATTTGTCCAGTCGTTCCTGTTCATGCCGGATATGATTTTTAATGTCCTTCTCGGAAAGGATCGTACCGGGAAGGCGCATTTTTTGAAACAGCGGAACTTCATCATTCGATGGAGAGAGATTTTCAAGGATCAGGGCATTGAATTTCGCCATGGTCCTCAGGATCGGTTCGAGGTCCATCTTGGCCCTCACCTTCCGGAGTTCTTTCATCCGGTTCTCCCTGGAATCGGACCCTCGAAAGCCCAGAAGTTTGAAGGGGAGCATAAGAAATGTTTTCAGTATTCGACGTGGAGTGGCAAAGACATCGTACCTTTGAAAGAGTTTCCTGATTTCCCGTCCAAGAAATTCTCTGCTTCTTTGCGCGAAGCGTTCGCGCTCCTCTCTTAAAAATTCCTCGGAATTTGCTTTGAAGATTGCCTCAAGGTTCCGGGACCATTCTTCGGCGGCTTTTTCTTCCTGCTCCAAAGTTTCCAATAGCCCGCTGATCCTTGCCCTCAGATCTTCGTTTCGGCGTGAACGAATCTCGTCCCTCAGGGCGGCCAGGCCGTTCGGCGAGAGATCATTTAGAAGACGATCCCTGAACGCCTTGAAGGGGGCTGCTTCAGAGATCCGTTGCCGGGGGGCCCGTGGCAGGTAAGGAATCAACCACATGCGTTCTTGATCAAGAGTAACCCCCTGATGCGTGAGGGGTGCCAGGACATCGGTGAGAAGGACTTCTTCCTGTGCCTTGTTCAGTAAAAAATAGCAGGGCTTACCATCATCCAGTACTCTTAGAAGAAAGCGGTATGGGACATCATCGGCGTATTTTTCCTGGCTTGACACAAACACGATCGCATCGGCAAGGAGATAGAGATCTTCCGTGATTTCCCTGTTTTCCTCTTCCACACTGTCTACGTCAGGTGTGTCGACCAGGACAAGATGAGCCCAGGGCTTTTTTCGGTGGTTCAGAACCAGGAGTTGCCCCGATTTTCCGGAAACCGGTTTGAAAGAGGAATCGGTGCCGGAATACCTCTCAATATGAATGTGATGGAAAGGGAAGGCTTGTTCCAATGGCATGCCGTGATAGAGGTACGCAACCGGTCCCCAGGTTTTGGGTCTCTCAACCCCCGTGCTGCTCAAATCCTCGCCACAAAGCGCATTGAAAAGGGTGGACTTTCCGGTTCCCGTGCCCCCAAGAAAAACGATCCACAGGTGGTCTGAATGCTCTTTATAAAAAAATGCATCCAGCCGTTTGGGCAAATCCATCGTCAGTCTTTCGATCTCCCTGGCGCCCGGGGTCAACCCGGGGCATTGAATCGGATATTTCGTGAGCCTTTGTGTGAGCGAAGAACCCGGATTTGTCGATGGTTCATTTTTCATAGGGATGTCCAAGCGTTAGCCCCAAAGCGCCGGAAATTGAAGGGAATCCTTGCCGAAGGAATGACGAACCCGGCGATCTCAACAATGACTTCGTAGAGGTCAGAGTAGCTCCCTGAATCGTACCTATGCAGGGAATAGAATGTGATCGAAATCCTTCGAAGCTAGAGACAATATAGAAAAATGCTAGCCCGGTGTCAAACGGCACGGCGTTCCCCTGATCAATCATCAAGGCGTCACTCCTCCCTCACACTACAGCGGGATCTGCGATGCGGCGCCTTACATCTAACACCTTGCTGGTGATCAGGAATTCCTCCGAATGTACCGATTTCAGGCATGATATGTAAATTAGGCGGTGGATTTAGGCGTTCAGGATTGATTTCGGAAGGATAGGCATTTCCCTTCGGCGTTCTATTTGACAAGCCTGCAGGGATACTGCTAAAAAGGGCTATGCAGCACCCGTAGTGTAGTGTGGCTTTACTTTTTTTCTAGCCAAACCGGATTGTTGAGTATCGAATTTATCTAACGGAAAAGGACCGACTGCCGAAGAATCGGGGACCTGCTGGTGTCGGATGTCGAGTGCTCATGATAAAAAAGGAGACCTGGAAAAAACGGGTTCTACTGTTTCTCACCTTCTGCCTTTTGATAGGAATATCCTGCGGCCGAAAGGATACCCTCCAAAAAATCAAGGAATCCGGGGTGATCACCGTGATCACCAGGAATAATGCCCATTGCTATTACATATACAGGGAAAAGGCAATGGGCTTTGAATTCGATCTTGCAAAGGCCTTCAGCGAACATCTTGGTGTTGAACTCAATGTCATTACTCCCACATGGGATGGAATCTTCGATACCCTGAACAAGGAAGAGGGGGACTTCATCGCGGCAAGCATGACGATCACGTCGTCGCGACAGTCGAGGGCGGACTTTTCACATGAATACCTTTCTGTGCAGCAGAAGACCCTGATACACAACCGGAATTATAAAATAAGGTCTCTTGAAGATCTCGCTGGGAAAACCGTCCACGTGCGGCGTGGGACCTCTTACGAAGAAAGACTTCATGAGCTCGCAGAGAGTGGCTTGGATGTCAATGTCATACTTCATGAAGATACCCCCACGGAAGAACTCATCAGCATGGTGGCCGACAGGGAGATCGAAGTCACCATAGCGGACTCCAATATTGCCCTCCTTAATCGACGTTACTATCCTGACATCAGAATCGCCTTTCCTATCGAAGAGCCCGAATCCCTTGGATGGGCCGTCAGAAAAGGCGATTCGCGACTTCTCGAGGAAATCAATAGGTTCCTAGATAAAATCAAGGGAAGCGGCTTGTTGGCAAGGATTTACAATAAATATTATGCCAATGTAGAAATCTTCGATTACATTGATCTGAAAAAATTCCACAAGAGAATTGAGACGCGACTCCCGACATATAAGGATCTCATCCGGAAGACGGCCAAGGAACACGGTTTTGACTGGAGATTGATTGCCGCCGTTATCTATCAGGAATCCCATTTCGACCCCAATGCCAAAAGTTTCACAGGGGTCGAGGGCATCATGCAGATCACCCAGGATACGGCAAAAGATATGGGGATCGAAGACCGCCGCGATCCAAGACAAAGCATCACCGCAGGCGTCAAATACCTTCGGAATCTTTACACGAGGTACGGGGCGGCCAAGGATCCGGACAGGTTGCTGATTACCCTGGCAAGCTATAACGTTGGGCACGGACATATCCTGGATGCCCAGGAAATCGCGCGAGAAATGAATCTCAATCCACAGAGCTGGTCCTCACTGGTACAGATCCTGCCCCTCCTTCGCTACCCGAAATACTACAAGAAAACCCGACACGGCTACGCACGAGGCACAGAGCCGGTGCGCTATGTGCACAGAATATTGTCCTACTACGACATCCTTAAACGAGACGCCATCAATTAGTGCCTATTTATGAATGAAAAAAAATAAAGTTCTTCGATTAGCGTCCTTTTTTTGCCGGTTGTCTTTTCCTTAACAGGTTATGATACCGATATTTCTTGACAAATTTGATGTGTCCCAGTATCTTGAGCGTCCTTCCGGATGCCATCCATCAGGCGTGAGTGATTCTGATTTCGCCTTTTTTTATGGGCGTTCGGGGGATAAGGCTTTGCCTGCAGATTCAAAGACGTGAGGATTGCTTCTCGCTCTGCCAACTATCATGCCGCGTATTGGAGGTCGGCCGCATGTTCAGGTTTTTTTTCAAGAAACAACGCCTGGTGGAAAAATTGATAGACAGCTATCTGGACAATCTCAGGATGACCCAGGAGTGCTTCATCGAAGCCCTCAATATCTGCCTTGAACAAAAGTGTATCGGTGATTTTGATTTCATGACGGAACAGACACATAAGTTTGAATCCAAGGCTGACGACATCCGTGAAGAAATTAAAAGTATGATGTATGGCAAGGCCCTTTTGCCCGAGTCCCGGGGGGACATTATGGGGCTTCTTGAGACCATTGACGTCATTCCGGGTCTCTTTGAGTTGCTTCTGCACATGATCAGGACGGAGAAAATTGAGATTCCGGAATTTATTGTGGCTGATGTCAAAGAACTCGTGAGCGTGTCTCTTGCCTGCTGTGATCTCATGATTCGGCAAATCGAAATCCTGTTCAGGAGGAGTGAGGGCGTGAGGACCCTGGTCTCCACCATTGATCACAATGAAAGTCATTGTGACCATATCGAGCGCCGGATTATCACCAATGTCTTTGATTCCGATCTGGAACCCTTTCACAAGATGCTGCTCAAGGAGTGGATCGTGAGGATGGGGGACATTTCAGATCAGGCCGACAGGGTGTCTAAAAGGGCAAATATCATCAGCATGAAACGAACCGTATAATGTTGAGCTTACTGGGCGGTGTTTTTTTGGGATGGTCCCTGGGTGCCAACGATGCGTCCAACGTATTCGGCGCTGCCGTTTCTTCTCGAATGATCAAATTCTGGACGGCAGCGTTCCTTGCGGCGGCGTTTGTCCTTCTGGGGGCCTTGCTGGAAGGCCAGGCAGGCATAGAGACCCTCAAGGGCCTCACCCATCTGAGCCTTGAGCAGGCCGTCATTTGTTCCGTTGGGGCCGCTCTTACCGTGACGCTCATGACGGTCCTGGCCCTTCCGGTCTCGACATCCCAGGCCGTTGTGGGAGCCATTATCGGCATCGGCTTTCTAAACCGGGAAATCAATGTATCCGGCCTCGAAAAAGTGGTCGCATGTTGGATTGGAACTCCAATCGGTGGGGCGATTTTCGCCTTTATCGTTTATAAGTCGCTGGCTTTTGTCTACAATCGAGCCCCCCTCAATCTTTTCAAGACTGATCGAATGGTCCGGATCGCGCTTATCGCCGCCAGCTCTTATGGGGCCTACACCCTCGGGGCAAACAACGTGGCCAATGTGACAGCGGTTTTTGTGGGAGCCGGCAAGCTGAATTCCTTTAGCGCTGCACTTGTCGGCGGTCTCAGCATCGGCCTGGGGATATTGACTTTCAGCGGCCGTGTCATTGAGACTATCGGAAAAAGACTCGTAAAAGTGGATGCCTTTTCCGCCCTGGTCGTGGTGCTGGCCGAGGCCCTCACCGTACACCTTTACACCTTTGTGGGAGTTCCGGTCTCCACCTCCCAGGCCGTCGTGGGCGCGGTCCTGGGTATAGGCATTATAAGGGGGATAAAGTCCGTGGGGGGGCGCACGCTGTCAAATGTCGTCCTCGCCTGGTTCCTGACCCCGGCCGTTGCCGCTTTTATTGCCATGGCTATCGATTTTTCGATCCATCTTCGATACATCCCGCCACAATAGGCATGATTTCAAAAGACGACATCAGGGGGTAGACATTGGATATCCGGATAAGACGAAGTATGGTGATCCCAGTTTTTCTGCTTGTCATATGGGTGGCCTTTTCAGGCTGCGCAGGGCTGGGCAAACGGATGGAATCTCCCCGGGTCAATCTGGCCGATATTCAGGTGCAGGAGGTCAAGGCCCTTGAGACTGTTTTTCAGATTGAAATCAGAGTCCTCAATCCGAATGACGTCCCATTGGATATAAAGGGCATCAATTGTGAACTGGAGGTCAACGGGACCACATTGGCTGCAGGCGTGTCAGACCAAAAAAGAACCGTACCTGCTTACGGCACCACCACGATTCCCATGGAGGTCTACTCTTCCGTGGTTGACATCTTGAGAGGGGTGCTGGGTCTCCAGAACAAGGAAAAACTCCACTACCGGCTTAAGGGCAAAATCAGTGTTGTGGGTGGCTTTATGGTCCCTTCCTCTATCCCCTTTGACTCCAGCGGTGAGTTTTCATTTAAGGGGTTTTCAGAGACAAATTGATCGGCGCTTCAATTCTTTACACCATTCGCGTTAAGCCCGGAAATAAAGAGTGATCGGAACCATGGACGGTGGCGTGATCGTAGTGATGAGAATATCCCGCCTTCCGGCCAGATTCATGGTTTCCGGCAGGTTTGTGTGTGTGGAAAACCCTTTTCAAGTCCCTGGTTCAGGACAATCTTTTTTGCTCCTTGACACCCATCGGATTGGGATTGGTTTCCCTATCATATGGTTGTGCCTTCTCTGAACGTCATTATTCATGAAGTTCATCAGGAGGGTGGACCCATCGAGATGTAAAACGCAAAACAGGAGGAGTAAGAGAGATGCAAAACATTGGTGGACTTACCCCAATCGGCGCCATTCGTTCCCCTTATCGGGATCGTTCAGACGCCCCTTTTCAGGGTAAACACAGAAACGACGAGAGTATTCTTGAAATTTTTGAAAATTTTGAGCCGGCCCTTATGGATATTGAAAAGAGTTCCCATCTCATCGTGCTTTACTGGCAGGACAGGGGGAATAGAAGCGTGCTCCAGACAAAAACGCCCTGGGGTCCGGATATTCACGGTGTCTTTGCCACCCGTTCGCCCGATCGGCCCAATCCCATAGGTTTTTGTGTCGTGGAACTCCTGAAACGGGAGGGGCGTTTGCTCAGAGTGAAGGGCATGGACGCACTGGACGGTTCTCCCCTTTTGGATATCAAGCCCTATTCCTCTGGCATTGATTCCGTGGAAGGTATTACCATCGGCTGGCGAGGCGGGCGAGGTGTTGATGGTGGAGGAGGTGACCCCCCAATTGAATAAACCGCAGGTTGAAAGTTGAGCAAAGGGAAAGAATAGCAAAGTGCTCCGGCGTTTTCAGCGTATGGCCCTGAAATACACATAAAAGCGGATTTCGTCTTTTGGGAGAAAAGCGGAGGATGCCTGCGTGGTTAAAGCGTATTCGGGTAGTGATCTGAAGGGGGAACAAGTCCATGGAAAGGCGTGATATCTCAGATCTGAATCACGACCACGTATTCATCGATCAACACCTCAGTGCCCATGAGAGGCGAACGAAGATCGTGATCGGGCTTACGGCCGTTATGATGGTCCTTGAGATCACCTCGGGATTCCTTTTCGGGTCCATGGCGCTGCTTGCCGACGGGTGGCACATGGCCAGCCATGCCGCGGCCCTTGGGCTCACGGCCTTTGGTTACTACTTTGCGCGGCACTACGCCGCCAACCCCAGGTTTTCCTTCGGGACCGGAAAAATCGGTGAACTTTCTGGATACAGCAGTGCGCTGGTCCTGGTATTTATCGCCCTGCTGATGGTCTACGAATCCATCAAGAGATTTTTTGCTCCCGTAGATATCTCTTTTGACGAGGCTATCGGGGTGGCCATTGTCGGTTTCATTGTCAACCTCGTCAGTGCACTTCTTCTCAAGGAGGGCCACGGGGATCATGAGCGTGCCCACCATCACGCGGATCACAATCTCAGGGCCGCCTACTTCCATGTCCTCGCCGATGCTCTCACCTCGATTTTGGCCATAGTCGCCCTCTCGGCAGGCCGCTTTCTCGGCTGGGTTTGGATGGATCCGTTCATGGGAATCGTCGGTGCCGCTGTCATTTCCCGCTGGTCCTACAGCCTGATGCGGGATACGGGTCGAATACTTCTGGACTTCAATACGGATGATGCGCTTTCCAAAAAGGTTAGGCAGCGGATAGAGTCTGAAGGGGAAACGGTCATATCCGACCTTCATCTCTGGCGAGTGGCACCCGGCTCTTATGCGGCCATCATCTCCCTTGTCACGAAAGAACACCGCACGCCGTCCTATTATAAGGACCGCCTCAAAGGCATTCGACTACTTCGTCATGTCACGATCGAGATTAATCCGTATCCGTGACGTCTGTTGACATTGCCGTTTTTCGGAAGATATACTTCGTATTCCAGTAATAACCGACTCAGTAAAATCCCGCAAGAAGCGCTAGACATGCAAGGAGGCTCAAATGGTATCTAAAAAACATTATATCAACGAAGGTATCGAGAATGTGCGCAACAAGGGAAGCCGTATGG
>CAZXWJ010000137.1:0-10995 GCA_964644375.1 uncultured Desulfobacteraceae bacterium
TCTTTCAAGCGAACGAAGTGTCAAAGAAAAACGATTGTGTTTTTTCTAATGGTGATGTGTCTTTTTATTTGACAAGCCCTTTAATGGGCGACCCAATTGAATAACTGAGAAACATAATTGAGAATTGATAATATAAATCAACCGGCGACTTGACCCCCTCACACGCTCTTTATTCTTTATTTCGTTGTCAAAAAGCTGGTCCTTAGAGCGAGTCGAAGATTCCGTTTTGCGGGAGTCAAAGATAGTCGGCTCTGCCGTAGCACCTTGCATGATAAGTCTCACGGTCAAATGCCAGCCGCCGTCTCTCAAGCTATGTGAGCCAAGAAATCCCAATGTCAAAGGCCACAAAACGCGGGAGAGAGGTGGGAGCACATCCCTGGAAAGGAACACACCATGGCCTCGCATTTTAATCGAATAGGCTTATTGTGCCTGCCATTTGGTTTTTGAGTTTTGTGCCTTGACATGACCTGTTCTTGTTCCTGTTCCTATCATCACCCCCTCTGGGGTTAGACCAAAACCGGGCCCTCTGGACCTGGATATTTACTTGACAAGCCCTTTAATGGGCACCCCATTCCACATTCCAAAGACACTGGGAGTACACGGTAGCAGACCCACGGCTCCGCTATCCGGATTAAACAACAACGCCCTCTAAAACTAAATTTCGATGACTCTCCCTTTGACGATGCGGATTATTTGTCCATCAAATTTAGTCAGTTCGAAACCATCGAACCTTTCGGTATAGGTCCGGCTGTAATCGCGCAAGATACCGATCCCCTGTTGTTCTCCCGCGCTGATGCCTTGGATGCCGTCGGAGCGGTAGTGTATCCCTGCAGCGTCCCGGCCCAAGGTGATGTTAGCGGCCAACTTATTAATCTCATCTCCCAATAAGAGGTCCGTGCCGTTTAGCGAATTCAAAATCTTTCCATCGCTGGAAGCTTCTACCGGATCCGGGATCACAAAATCTTCTCTAAAGAAAGCCTTAAGGATGGTTGAACAGGCCCCGGCAATAGTGGCGTGTCCTGCCGGATAGGAGGGATGGATGGGAGACCCTTCAGGGTAGGCCACTGGCAGCAGGTAGTTGTTGCTGTTGTCAAATATTAGGTCTAATGCGGCCGAGTCAAAAATATCCGGATGAATACCATAGTTTTTTTGGGGGTGATTGAGCTGATTTTCGATCCGCGCGGCAAAAACCTCCGGTCTGAGTCGTCGGTGGATCAGCCACTTCTGGTACCAGGCCCCTTTAAGGCTCACGTTCGCCGCCTTTGCCACCAGATCCACAATGTCGGGCATCCCAAAGGTGGAAAACCCGGACTGTGTGGACGACTCTAGGTATGGATTGTTTGGTGCCAAGGCATCCGCCCCAAAGCCGTCAATAATAAGCACGGCATTGAAATATGCTTGGAACAGGACATCCTTATGGACATATTCTGCAAGCCCCCGATTCGTATGAATATAGCCTGCAGTACTGTCAAAATAGTCCCCCGGATTCTCTGGGCTGGCCCCCCTTTGGATAGCCAGCCACTCATCGTAATCGGTCATAAAATCACTCTCAGCTAATTGAACCGATAGCGGTAGTAAATATTTTTGTTCAATGAACGCCATGCCGTAACGAATTGGCTTCCAGAGGAACTGGCTTAGATAGGGCCCAATCAGATCTCCCTGCGATTCGCCGCGAAAGATCGTGTCGGGTGTGACGTCGCCCTTATCTTTGGGGCCAACAGTCTCAGAGAAGGTATTCAGATCGGTCACAGCATCCCAGATGGTTTGATCCGACCCATAATCTACAAAGGGCACATCACGCGTCAGTGCCTGCCAGTAGACTTCACCCATTTCGGCAGCCGTCTCCGCACTGCCAAAGGCCGGCGATGGGGCAATACGGGTGTTATGACTATCGACTGAAGTCATATCATAAGAATAGCTTGCCTGCGGGTTACCCAGTTTAAAAACATGCCCCGGGGCCAACTCGATCGCCTCAAAGTCTTTGGACCTCCCGCTTTCAAGGGCTGACAGCAAATCGCCATACGCCCGCGGCTCGACTTCACCCAAATCGTTTTGGGGAAGGGTTTTGAAAAAGCTGGCGCGGTAATCATCGTAGCGCTGCTCGTCCCTGTTGCAAGGTTGTTGCGGCTTAATATCTTTAAAATGAGATAAAGCGGCATCTCTGCGAATTTTGAACGCCTTGATTCTTCGTCTTTTTGGACGAAGAGAACCGAAATCTTCGGCCAAGGCCTCACCAGGCGCGAGCAAAGCCCCGCTCAACCCCATGCCGGTAACGACTGTCCCTGCGCTGACTCCTCCTATAGTTTTTAGAAAAGTTCGACGGGAAAAGCCTTGCCCTGAGGTTGAAGAGTTTGTGGGTGCGAGTCGGCTGTTATGGGAAACCTTCTCTAATTTGTCATCTTGCACAGCAACCTCCTTTCGCTTAAAATATTAAGGGTTTACAGGGTCCACCCGCCGGGAATAAGCGAGCAGGGTGTGTGAAAATTTTCTCCTGGGTTACAAAGATGTGTCTCGGGCATTTGAATATTATCTCAAGCACCTGAATAATGGCCGCCCTTTTATTCTTGCCGGACACAGTCAGGGTTCGATGGGTCTGATCACTCTGATGCGGGAACATTTTGAGAGTGTAAAGCAACAGAAACAGCCTATTGCGGCTTATCTCATTGGCTACTCGGTCACAAAAGAAGATTTCAAACAATACCCCTGGATGAAACCAGCCACAGGCGAATCAGATACTGGGGGTATAGTTTCTTATAACAGCCAGGCCCCTGGGGCGAAGGGGCCTCCGGTCATTCTACCAGGCGCTTTCTGCATTAACCCCCTTAATTGGAAAACAGATGGTACCCCGGCAGCCGCCTCGTCAAATCTTGGCGCTGTTTTTTTTAAGGCAGATGGCAGTGTTGATAAGGTTGTTCCGCATTACTCAGGTGCAATGATTGATACAACCACGGGCGCACTGACGACGGTCCTTCCGGAAAAATTGGACACAGGGGGTTTTCCGAAAGGTGTATATCATATTTATGGTTATTCGATCTGGTTTAATGGTCTGAAAAAAATATAAAAATTAGATCAGAGAATTATATGAAATCTTCAAAATAGCGATAGCGCACCTTGTGAAAACAAATAGGGTGCATGCGGGGTCAGGCCTCAACGGCTTGTTGCTCGAATGGCCGTTTGAGGAATCTTTATTCTGTGAACGGATTAAGCCAATATTTGGACATGTCTAACGGCAAGACTACTCTCGGGGCACTTGCATTCGCACAAAAAAGAGTAAACACGGCCCTAGAGAGAGTCGATTTCTCCTGTTGGAGTTTTTATTGGCCTTTGTTGTAGACGCTTCCATACGAAGGCAGTCGGCCGGGATTTTGGAGACGTCCCTCTTTCCACAAGACGGCCACTTACAGATAGGCCGGAGTTATATGTAACGTTAGTTAACCTGCGAGTTTCAGAAAGCCCGGTTAAACGACTTCACTTTGTATAACTTGTAAACGCTTTGAAGCATGAAATGATCTGTTTGATAGTTTCCGGTTGCACCTCAAAGCCACCACGTAAATAGATGGGCCAGTATTTGGAGCCGTTGCTGTATTGATACCTGTGTAATTGTGCTTCTATTTCCATAAATTCCAAATCATCAGATGAGCGAATTTTAAAAACGAACTCTTCAGGGCTCATGCTGTTGATTTTGGCTGAACCTTTTCTGCCATGATGAACTGCCTCCAGCTGCTTTAGGAATTCATCCACTTCAGAGGCCTCCAGCCAAACACCTGAATAAGAGCCACTGAACTCTTGAAAATTTAGAGATACTCTAAGATTTATATCCCCAGCACATGGTATACCCTCTGGAACTCTTTCCAAATTTTGCAGTATAATGTATTCATTGTCTCTTCCGATTTTCATTCTTGGACGACCTTGTTCGTTATATCAACGAATGAGACGTTTGTTGGTGTTATAAATCCAATAAGCCAAGGACTTTGATCAGATTGGCAGAAACAGTGTTTAAAGGCTTAATTTATTCGTTTCTGTTCATGTGTATTATTATGCTTGGCGCCTAGTTGCAGGGCATAAGCGTAAGCGTTTCGTCGCTCGTTCGGTATCCTGCGCTCTTGCGGTTCCTGTCCACAATGATCCGCAACGGAGTCTGTGTTCGTTGCTGGTTGATGATGGAAAATTCCGTTCCGTCAAATGTGGTCGCGTTGACGCGCTTCAGTCGGAAGAGGACATGCCCCTTGGGCAGGCCAACCCAACCATAATCGATGATTGTGCCGGTGTAGTTGCCGTAATCGTCCTTCGCGATGTTCATGGCCGCGTGGTTGCTTCCTCCGGGGTGGAGTAAAAGCCAGCAACCGGCCAATTCGATCGGCGGGTTGGCCGCCTTCTGGTGTACCTGCTCGGAATATTGGATGGATTCCTGCAACTGGGGGATCGCTTCTTCGCGCATAAATTTTTTGGTTTGCACAGACTCATCCCTGGCTTTCTTGATCTTATTCGCCAATTCCTTCTGATTAATCGGCTGGCCGGTACGCTTTTTTTCCATGCTATACCGCACGGTAAGATCAATAATGGACATTTTCGCGTCTCGACAGATGACAGGGCCGTCTGAAAGAATGCCGTCTTTGAGATAAAACTGCTGCTCGCACCACAGGCTTGGATCGTTGACCTGGGCAACAAACCTGTCATGCGTCTCCTGCAATAGATTCAGTATCTTTTCGTTTTCCTGGACTTTCCGTCCGGAGTCTCTCTCCGCACTTCGAGCATACTCATCTCGCTTGGCGTCAAGGGCAAGCAGTTTTTGGATGAGATCGTGATCTTCACTCTGCAAATCATCCGTCTCCCTTTTCTTGCTGCCTAGTTGCGTATAAATATCCTTCAAATTGTAATATGTTTTACCACCCACTTTCCTTCCTTGAGGTGGTTGACTGACCGTTGTAAGTTTATTTTGTAGCATCTTGACCTCAGTCCGCAGTTGACTGTCTGTCATGGTGGCGAAATGGCCTGTCCGCTGTTTGGCCTGGAGAAGCTGACCAGCGACCCATTGTTGCTCCTCAACCCAACCACCGGCCTCTTGCATCCATGTATCGACGGTATGCTGCGCCTGATGGTTGGCCTTTCTTTGACGGAGAATGCGCTCCACATCCTGGTCTATTTGAGAAATGAACGTCCGATAATCCTCGTAATTATACTGGGCGTTGGCCGGGTAGACCACTATCGCGCTGATCAGAGCTGCAAATGCGATCATAAGAGCAAAAGTTGGCAATCTGTTCATGTTGATTCCTTCAGGTATAGTTAAGATAATTCAGCCGATCGGCCAGTGGGGCGTCGCTTTTTCACGGTAGAAGTTTCCGCTTAATATGTGGTCGTTTTCATTTTTCCTGTCCGCCAATCTCTCGTTGTTTCCTTCACGAGCTTGCCATTCACATATTGAGCCACTGTCTTCAGTTGACCATTAGCGTCCCAGACCCTTCTTTCTCCGTGTCTCTTGTTTTTGAATAAATGCACAACTGCCGCCCTGTAGACATGACCGGATTTGGACACTTTATAAAATTCAGTGACACCATGTCGCTCCCCATTGACGCACTCCATGCGTTGGCGCAGGAATGGGTTTCCCTTATGTAGATCGTAGTGTTCCACTATTCCATGCCATTTTCCGTCGGCATAGTGAGAACGATCCAAAAGGTATGGACGGCCATTGGTCAATCTGTAATTTTCCTCAACGCCCTCGCGCTTGCCCATGGTCTGATGTGAAACCATTTCCAGAAAATATACACCGTCATATAATGCATAATAATACACAACCCCATGGGTAACGCCTCCGACCTTGGGGTATTGGGACTGGAGCCTTCCGTCATCAAAATACGAGCACTCCACGCAAACATCGTCATCGGGATTGTTGTTGCTGTCGATTCTGACATGTTTCGCATCAGACCGATCCGGACAAACCTTGTTGGAAACGTAAACGACGCCGCCCCTTTTGATTGGTTTCGGTTCATGGTCAACGGCGGCCTCTAGCTTTTGACCTGCAAGCACGATGGCGTCCGGGTCCTGCCGTACGGGGAGGCGCGGGTGGTTTTCCGTTCCATCAGACTTTGGCAGGGATACTTCAGCCAGGATCATGGGCAGATCAGCATTGGCGGGATTAATGCCGAGTTTTTGAATAAAAAAGCTATTGGCCTTGCCCCGGAGACCGATCAAAAATTCTTCCTTGAGTGTTTCGGCGGTCATGGATGTGCCGTCTTGGGGATTGGTGTTGTTTTTGGCCCTGGCCACCTGAGCGAGCAGGCCATAGCACTCATGCCGGAGCGTCCAATACTGTGTTTTGTATTGTGGATTCTGGTCGGCATAATACCCCTGGCGTTGCATTGTCACACCCAGAGCAGAGGCAAAGGTTCGGGGATCAGAATTGACCAGTTTGTCAACGGAGGAGTTGAGTTTGCTCAGATACATGGCGTTGGTCTGCCGCAGCAGGGATTTTATGGCATCGGACATAATCGCTTGCGAGTCGGCGGCCTGCGTTGCCAATGGCAACAAAAACAGGAATGCCAATCCGAGGAGAGCGGCCCGAAGCCAGGCTTTTTGTGTGTTTGATCTCATCTTCTCCACCTTCGATAGTACTGCTTTTAATTGAGTAGTTGATATATGTATCGGTGGCCCATCTCATGAGCGATGTCCTTGGCCGTGCCACCGTTGCCATTCTGTTTGATCGACTTGTCGGCACCGAGTTCGAGCAGGAGCTTCACCATGGAGGCGTTGTTCCGCACGGCGGCGTTCATGAGCAGGGTGTTGCCCCACTCCTCGGTGGCGTTGATGTCCGCCCCGGCATCGACCATGGCCTGCAAGACCGCCTTCGGTGACGGACCGCGCTGCCCGGCCTGCGGATCATCGGGATCGGCCTCTCCGGGAAAACCCGTGTCATGCTTGAATGCCTTGGTTTCATAAAAATAATCTGCAGCCACGAAGATGGCCGGTGCGTTCTCCCAACCGCGCAGGTTTGGGTCCACGCCCCTGGCTGCAAAGAGTCGGATCAGTTCCGGCGCATTGGGTCGTGTGATTGCATAGTGGAACACGCCCCCGCCGTCCGAGTCCGTGGCCTTGGGATCCGCGCCGTGATCGATGAGTAATTGGGCCATCCGGGCGGATTCCGCAGCCATGACCGGGGTCTGGCCAGTAGAAGAAATGACGAGGTTGACGTTGGCCCCCTGCTCGATCAGGCGTCCTGCCTCGGCCACATCATCGTTGCCCAGCGCCAGAAGGAGCAGGCCCTGCAGATCGTCTTGAGACAGCATGGGGGCCCGGGCTTCCTGCCCCATCTCAACCAGCAGTTCCATGGGGGATATCTGGTCTTCCGGATGCGGTTCCTTTTCGCGCAGGACAGGCTCGGACATGGACGGCTTCTTGGCAGGGGAGGGTCGTCTGACCGATTTGGGGCTTTTTTCATCCCGGCTCATGATGCGAACACGTGTGATGCCGTACTTGATTCGTTCCGGCTCCTCGCGGATGATCTGCTCCAATTCCGGAGTCATGGGGGTCATGGAGGTTATTGAGCCGTCGTTGTCGCTGATGGTCACAAAGACCCGGTTGCCGACTTTGGGGTAAAAATAGATATTTCCCCCCACCATGATATTGGATTTCTGTTGGGGCGTGTCAACGGATTCGCAGGAACCGATAAAAGTCGCCGGGGTGTCGTCCGTGAGCGCGTATTCAAGTTGGAAGGAAGCATCTTTGAGGGTTGCCCGTTTGCCCACATGAATAATTTTGACATCAACAATGGTGGCAATGGCTTTGATGTGCGATTCACGGGATGCCCGCGCATAGACTTCCTGCGGCATAATAGCCTGGGCTGCGGGAGCGAATAGACTGATCAGGAAAATCAATAGACCAATAAAAAGCATTACGAGCATGGTTCGTCTGCATTTTTGGGCGCCAAAACAAAGCATTGAATCCCCTACGCCGTGAACAATCGAAATAATAGAACAATTTCGTAGTCGCTTCGAACAATGACAAAATTTGAAATTTTATATGAACCACCAAAAATGTAAAAGCCCTTTCTGACAATCGCGCTATTTATGCACATTTCGGATTCTATTGCAAGAGGAGAGGGCTTACCCAAATCCACCGTCTAATTTTGATGTATTCAATCAAACCAGGCAGTTTAGGATGACACTGATCACCAGCAATGTATTAGATGTTAGGCGCCGAGGAGCGACGAGTGAGGCGTATAAGTCATACGCCGCAAGGAGGAGCGACCGAAGGCAACGCCGCAGATGATGCCTTGATGGTGAATCAGGGGCTTATGGGTATGTCCTGAGAAAAAAGGCAGGCTGGGTATGGTAGCCAATCTTGAAAAAAATCGATGTTATGGGCTGACTTTTGCATTGATTACAATTGCTGAGAAGCTTCAAATTTTTGCTGTTTAAGCATCTGCGTTTTCGGGGAAATATATAGAGCGGTAAGAAGAATAACCGCTGTGAGGAAAAGGTTTACGCCGATAATCACGCTACGCCATCATCCGTATTTTTCTTTGCGGATCCAGTATCCGGTAAAAATACCGGCCAAAGGAAGCAAAAATACAAGGTAACCCAACGATGGTTTTGATGTCATCCAGGCATTAATGGCAGACATGCCCATAACCGCACAGATGACGATCTTCGGAAAGGATCTCTGGGCACGAGTAAGTTTTCAATTCAGAGATAGGTAATTTCTCGCAAGTTCTAGGTCAATTCCGCAGGACAGCGGAATTGGACAGCCACAGGCCGCCCGTAAGGGCGAGGGCCAAGGACGGCCTTTTGTCAAATCAAGGGATTGTGCGTCCAGCGGACTTCAGCGGGAACAAGAAATCCCGCCGATTGACGCGGACCTGTCCCGTCGCAGGCGGGGAATTGCGGAAAAGGCCTATTTCTCTGTGCCACTGCGCCTCTGTAAAAGATTTTCGAAGCGATGAGACTTATGAGGAAGGGTATGATAAATTGAATTTCTCCCCCGGGATGCGACCGAAGATCCAAATTTCATGGAATGTGGATCTTATGATTGGTGCCCCGATCTCCGGGTTGTGCGAACGTCTCGGGGAGTTGGACAAGACCGAGGCGTATATCCTATACTGCGCCGTGGGCAGGAGAGGGCATCAGGCTCACGGGATGCTCATGCAAACGAATCTCAATCAAGAAACTCGAGCGGTGGCATCCGTACCTGCTTTGAGGCAGGAGGAGCGTTGACAAAGGTAGAAACCTATGAATCAAATCTATACATTTTTTGCAACCGTACCAATCCGGATGGAGTCCATCCTTGTTGAGGAACTGCAGTCTTTAGGGGCCGACAATGTGAAGGAGACCCGCGCAGGGGCCTCGTTTGAAGGCACTCTTGAGCTGGCCTATCGGGTCTGCTTGTGGTCGCGAATCGCCAACCGGGTCCTCTTCCCGATCGCCCGGTTTCGGGCTGAGACACCGGACCAACTCTATGAGGGCATTCGAGGCATCTCCTGGGAGGAGCACTGCAACAAGGCGGGAACCATTGCAGTTGATTTTCATTCCATTAAATCGAATATCACCCACACCAAATATGGGGCCTTGAAGGCCAAAGACGGGATTGTGGATTATTTCCGGGACAAGACGCAATCCCGGCCGTCGATAGATCTCCGCACACCCGATATTCGAATCAATGTATTTGTAATGAAGGATCAGGCGCGGGTGAGTATCGATTTATCCGGCGAGAGCCTGCATAGACGCGGATACAGGACTGATAGTGTGTTGGCGCCTCTGAAGGAGAATTTGGCGGCCGCCCTTTTGATGAAAGCCGGTTGGAGGGAAAAGGTTGAATCCGGCGGCGGTTTGATCGACCCGATGTGCGGTTCGGGGACCTTTCTCATCGAGGCAGCATTCATGGCGGCGGATGCCGCGCCGGGGCTCCTTCGGGACTATTTCGGCTTTTTAAAGTGGAATCAACATTCGACCCAAACCTGGGATGCCTTGATTGACGAAGCTGAGGAAAGAGAGCAAGAGGGATTCAGCCGACTTCCTCCCATCATCGGTTATGATGCGGACGCAGGTGCCGTCACTGCTGCGATTCGAAATGTGGAAAAGGCTGGCATGGCCGGGTTGCTCCACATTGAAAAACGGGAATTGGCGGATTGTTTCCCAACGCAACAGATGCAAAAAACACCGGGGCTGGTCATCGTCAATCCGCCCTACGGGAAGCGGATGGGTGAGCTAAGGGAACTCAAGGATCTCTATTCAGCGCTGGGCCGGCAATTGAAGACCCGTTTTCAGGGGTGGAAGGCAGGAATGCTGACGGGAAATCCGGACCTGGGAAAGGCGATGGGGATACGGGCCAGGGCGAAACGCTCTTTTCTCAACGGTGCCATTCCCTGCGAATTTTTACTGTTTGATATTGACCCCAAATGGTTTATTCAAAGGGAACATGATTCGTTTAAATCCACATCCGGGCCCGGGATTACTCCCCGGATTACCTCCCTTGCAGAACCCTTTGCCAACCGGATCAGGAAAAACGCCAGGCGGCTGAAACCGTGGCTGAAAAGAGAATCTATCACCGCCTACCGTTTATACGATCAGGATCTGCCGGAGTTTGCCGTGGCCGTTGATGTCTACGAGCAATGGGTCCATGTGCAAGAATACGAGGCCCCCCAAACCGTTGATCCGAAAAAGGCGAAAAAGCGGCTGAAGGCCCTGCTGGCTGCACTTCCCTTAGTGCTCGATCTTCCACCCGAACACATTTTTCTCAAGGTCCGCAGACAACAAAGGGGCGTTTTTCAATATGAAAAACAGGCCTCGGAACAGAAATTTCATCAGATATCCGAGGGGGGGTGCCGGTTCCTGGTGAATTTTACCGATTATTTGGATACGGGACTGTTTCTCGATCATCGGCTGACCCGAAAAATGCTCCAGGAAGCGGCCCGTGGACGGACTTTATTGAACCTTTTTGCCTATACCGGAAGCGTCTCGGTTTATGCAGCAAAGGGTGGTGCCAAATCCACCACGAATGTGGACC